>JAYSNU010000071.1:0-6415 GCA_043723545.1 Candidatus Nomurabacteria bacterium
TGGAAGTAGGTCGCCTCAGGCGACATCGAGGGGTGGGTCCGCTAGCACAGCGAACTCATCCCTCTTTCCTTTTTTACTTAACTTGTTATATTTAATTAACTTGACCATTGTTTCAATAAAGCTATAATCAAAACGAATACCAAGAGTCTCGGTACATTACTCGAGAACTTGAGCTTGTTCCATAGACTGGAGAAATTGCCTATGAGTCGCCGACAGAGAGGATTTGGTCCAGATCGCCATCTCCCCGACCCCAAGAAGCACCCGGGGAATGAGAGGGCCGCACAACATCGGGAAATAAGGGAACTGCAAACGACTGTCCAAGAATTCCTTCACATCGTCGATGGCGATATCGGGGATGAGGAGCTTGAGAGACTCGCAGCTCCGCCGACAACCGCAACGGGCAACACCGGAAATCTCGACTTCCGGGGACTCACCTCCTAGTTAAATCTAGGTGAATCCAACATCGAGGACATCGCCGCCGACACGCTTTCATTAGTGGTCGGCGGCGCTCTCGTTTAGATTGAAACAAAACAAGGAGTACTACCGTATTATAGGCATAGGGTCGATTAATATTAATTTATAAAATATTCACATGACAAATAAAATAAAACTAATCCTTCCAGTTATTGCTTTAAGTTTAGTGTTCGCTGGTGTTGCATCTGCTCAAACAAATACAACTACAACGGGTGGAACTGCTCCAACAGCAGCCACAACGACTACAGCTGCAACTAAAAAGGCATGTCGAGCTGATGCTAAGACTGCTCGCAAGACTGCTGTAGCTTCTGCACAATCTGATGCCAAGACCGCTAGGATGTCTGACAAGACAACTAGAGATACAGCATTAACTGCTGCAAAAACTGCAAAAGTACAAGCTTTGACAGATGCAAAAGCATTGACTAATAAAACAGCAAAAACTACAGCTATCAAGGCTGCTAACACCGCCTACAAGACAGCTGTGAAGACTGCTAATGATGTTTTTAGAGCAGCTGAAAAAGCTACTCGTGAAACTCAAACAGCTGCTACAAAGGCTACTTGGACTGCATACACTACAGCTCTAGCTGCTTGTAAGAAATAAGATTAAATAAAAATCTTAAAAACAAAAAACATCCTAATGGGTGTTTTTTGTTTGTTTACATATTTTATTTAATTAAAAACTTAGATTTATATATTTTCCTACCAACATAAACAACGCCCATCAAACTAAGAAAAGCAGAAAATAGAACAAAAGGAGAAACTATTTCAAAAAGACTTCCAAAAACTGTATTAAAAAAAGAAGCACTCATATCAAAAGAACCCATAAAATCTTGAAGCATATCTAAGAATTCAGCATCAATCAATTTCATATTTATATGAAAAGCAATTACAAAAAAATTAATAGCCAATAAAGCAAATACGATAAAAAACATAGTACGAAAACGCCAATTATAAACTTTCTCCATCACCCCATGGTGAAAACTCTTAGGTGTATCAACCATTCCAAGTTTTTTTAATTGTTCATCAATTTTTTCCATATGATTTTAATTGTTCTTTTAATTGCTCCTTCCCCCTCATAATGTGTGTTTTAACAGTATTAATTGGAATATCTAAGATTACAGAAATTTCTTTATATTCAAAACCTTGCTGAAAGAAAAGAACAAGAGCATTTTTATATACGACATTTATCTTTTCCAATGCCTTCTCTATGTCATACTCTATTCCCTCATCTTTATAATACGATTTTAAATCATTAGTTGTTTCAATCCCTTGTTCACGTATCTGGTCAAGGCTTGTTTCATTTTTTCTCTTTTTGCTACGCAAAAAATCATAAGCAGTGTTTGTAGCAATAGTAAAAATCCAAGTCTTTATATTTTTTTCAATATCAATACTTTCACGATGTTTATAAACTTTAATAAAAGTATCTTGAGTAACATCTTGCGCATCTTCTGTCTTTTTTACAATACGCAAAACATAGTTAAAAATATTCTTTTCAAAGAAATACAAAATAACCTCGAAGGCATACAAATCACCCGCCTTAGCTTTAAGTAATATGTCTTTATCTATTTCCTTCTTTTCCATTAACTATTTAGATTTTTTTCGTAAAGCACGTTTAGCAAGCATAGCATGCTTAACAGCCAATCTCTTTTTAGTTTTATGAGAACGTCTTGATTTCTTTTTGGGACTTAATGTTGTACTTCTTTTTGCCATATTGATTTTGGTTATTTAATAAGTTATCTTATGATACTACATCTTTTGACTTTTTACTAGGCATGCCAATTATGACCAACAATGATATAAGAAGTATCACAATTATTATAAAGACAACAATCTGGGCAAAAATATTATTACTCTGCAACAAACTAGGCTTACTTGTATCTGTTGGACTCTGCGTGAAAGCAGTATCTTTCAAAGAAGCAGCTTCTGCAGTCTTTGTAAATAGGAAAGGATTACTTTTGGCCACAATATTTCCAGAATTATTAACTGAGGCAGTATAAACAGTGTGGTCACCGTTTTCTAATTCTTTATCAAGCGTATATTTCCATTCACCATTACTATCTGTTTTAACTGTTACAATAATTGGTGTACTAAAAATATAAATAGTGATGAAACTGTTTGGTAGTGCTTGACCTGACAAAACAACTTCTTTCTTCGGTGTCAAAGCAACTTCTTTAACTTTATAAGTATCAACAACTGGAGTAAGAGCCGTTACTGGATCTTGTTTTTCCACTTTCACTATCTCAGTTTTAGTTGGATCAAAACCAAGTAAAACTTTTTCTCCAGCATTAATTGTTTTACCCTCATAAGAAGATAAAACTGCTGGTGCTCTCGGATTCATATTATAAACATAAGTCGCATCATAATCAGAAATTCCATCTTTATTACTATCTTTATAAAGAAGATCCGCTCCTGTGTTTTTCAATACAGATGCTTGGTTACTTACAGTAAGAGATAATGTGCTAAGTGTAGTATTTACATCTTTCAAAGATGAATCAGAGGTTACAGAAGCTGCATTATCCCCCGCCGCTGTCTTAATATCATTAAGACCACCACTAACATCAGTTTTTAATTTATTTATATCTGCCGGAGTAATTGTTGTTACTGTAGCCAAACTAGCATCAACTTTCTTTAACAATTCATCACGCAAGTTATTAATTTTATTTTCAACATTCTTATCCAAGGGATTTATATTATTATCAACAATATTAGCAACACTTTCATTAATTACTTTTACTAATTGTAATTTTGAGTCATCAACTATATTTTTACGTTCTGTAACGACAGAAACAAGAGTTTGAGTATTAGCAGAAAATGGAGTTACAATTTGAGCAGCCTGTGGTGTCAAAACAGCAACTGGTAGTGGATTTACCACTGTCGGTATTGTGCTATCTCCAATTGGAGGAAATGCAATTGGTGTAGTGTTTGTTACAACTGGCTTTATTGTAGTTGTAGTACCGGTCACATTTACATCAGTTGGTTTAACCGTAGTGGTAGTAGTTGTCGTGGATGTATTCGTTTGTGTATTTATTAAATTTGTAGTTGTAGTTGTATTTCTTACAAGTGAAATTACATTAAATTCTCTACTGGATCCTACACTTCCACAACCAGAATCAAAGCAAGCTTTTAATATATATGTTCCTGGTATTAAATTTGAAGTACTAAAACCCATAGTCTGCGTAACACTACCAGAACCACTGCTGTAAAGAGTTGATGTTCCGTCTGGTTTATAAAGTCTCATTGAAACATTGGTAGAGGGACTTCCAGAACCACATTTCCATGTGTAATTTACATTTTCACCAACTACGTAAGAAGTTTTGTTATCATTTAAAGTTAAATTCAATACTCCACATGATGTCGTAGTTGTATTAGTCGTAATATTAAGAGTTGTATTCACTGTTGTGGTAGTGTTTACTGTTGTATTAACCACAACAGCTGTCACATCATTGGAAAGTCCTGAGTACATATTGCTTGAATTGAATGCATTTAAACGATATGTGTAAGTTCCAACCGGACGATTTGAATCAACAAAAATTGTTACATTGGGACCAACATTTCCTATGTCTGTCCAAGTTGGACCACGATAAATTTTAAATCCAGCTTCATTCGAAGAATTATCTATCCAAGTTAAAGTAACAGTACCACCACTTACGGTTGCAATAAGATTCGTTGGAGCTGCTGGAGTTGTAGTAGAAGAACCAGTACTTGAGGTTGTGTTTGTAGTTGTAGAAGAAGTAATTGAAAAATCCCTACTAGCAAAAATCGTAGTACAGTCAACATTAAAACAAGCCTTCAAAGTATAAACCCCAGGAATTAAATTCGAAGTACTAAAACCCATAGTCTGTGTACTACTACCAGATCCAGTATTATAAACAATTGATGTTCCATCTGGTTTGTAAAGTCTCATTGAGACGCTACTAGCATTTCCCCCGGGTGTACATGACCAAGTATAATTTAAATTTTCACCAACAATATAAGAAGTTTTATTATCATTTAAAGTCAAAGCTAATCCTGTACACGAAACACTGGTTGTCGTATTTGTTGCAGAAGATAATGCTGAAACATTTGATAAGGAAGCCCAATCAGAACATCCTGTTCCAGACAAACAAGCTTGAACACGATAATCATATGAAACACCAACAATAACTGATGTATCGATATATGAATTTGCATTCGTAGTAAGAAGTTGTATAGACCAAGCGCCAGTCCAATCCAATGCTGTAGATAATTTTCTTTCAATGTTAAATTTATCTTCATTATTAGAATTATCTGACCAACGCAGAGAAATAGATGCTGGTGTTTGATTATTATTTAAAGCTAAACTAGATGGTGCAAGTGGAATAGTGGGTACAGATGCATCTTGTGCAAATATTGTTCCCCATATTAAAGAAAAAATCATCGCAAATACAATAAGGATTGAAGAAAGAATAAAATTACTTTTTTTCATTTTTTTTTATAATTAATAATAAATTACTTAATTAACAATTGGAAAAGATACAATAAAATGAGAACCAACACCCTTGATGGATTCAACAGAAATTTTTCCTCCCATTTCTTTCACTATTTTAGCTGTTATCCAAAGACCCAAACCTGTACCTCGTATTTCTTCTGTTTCTTTAATTCTAATACGATAAAACTTCTCAAACAACCTAGCCCTTTCTTCTTCTGTCATTCCTATGCCAGTATCACTAATTCTTATATACAAACGATCCTTTTCAGCATATTGACGAACAATTATTTCACCCTTTAATGTATATTTAACAGCATTTCCTGCCAAATTAACTAAAACTTGTTTCAAACGATCTGCGTCTACACTTATAAATTTATTATTTTCTATTTTTGTTTTATCAAAAGAAACATTTAATCCTTTCTCTTTTGCAGACAAAGAAAGAGAACTTACTACATTTTCTATTATTTCCGATGGATTTATTTTTACTATTTTAAATGACATTCTCCCCTGTTCAATTCTAGATACATCCAAAATATCAGAAACCAATGTATCAAGATCTTTGGCACCAATACTAATTTTTGAAGCATAATCTTTAGTTTGAGGAGAAATCTCTGGAGCTTCACCCACAAATTCTGCATAACCTTTTATAATAGTGAGTGGTGTTCTGAGTTCGTGAGAAGCCATAGAAATGAAATCATCTTTGAGTTGATCTACTTCTTTTAATTTTTTATACAAATCTATATAATCAATAATTCTAGAATGTCGCAAAAATAAGAAAAGAATTAAAATAATAATTACAAAAAGTAAAATTCTACTATTTGTAATAGTACCAGTAATAGCCATATCAGCTAAAGAAAGAGTTTGCGTGGTCACCACGACACCCAGAACATTATTATTACTATCTACTATCGCTCTTGCTGTTTTAAATAAACGCTCACCATTATCAACCAGCGGTGTAGTCATAGAATTAGAAACATCACCGGAAGCCAATGTATACAAAAAAGAATCTTGATTATCTACCTTACCTATTTCGTCTAAATTATTAGAAGAAATAATTACATATTGATTTGATGCATTTCCTGAAACTGAATCAGTTATTGATTTTTTTACTAAAACTTTAAAACTTTTAATCGTTTCATTTGTATTTATTAAATTTTGAATTTTTTGATTTAAATACGAAGGATCGTTAATTTTTTCAGATGCAAAAGGGGCAAAAGCGTCTTGCAATGACCCAATTCTTACATTGATTAAACGTTCTTGTGCATTATTGGCAATACCTATAAATCTCTCAGCCATAAAGATAAAAGATCCAGTTATAAGTAGTGCAATAAAAACCGTATAAATTAATTGAGGATTATTAACTATTTTTTGAATTCCTTTTTTGAGGTTCGTCAGAAAAATACTAAACATACTAAAATAATACCACAAATATACATATTAAAAACAATCAGTTTAAAACAACAAATCAATAACTGACAAAAAATCCATAATTGT
>JAYSNU010000072.1:0-31098 GCA_043723545.1 Candidatus Nomurabacteria bacterium
GATTCTTTTATTATAGATGATACTTACAATTCTTCGCCTTTTGCATGTGAGGCTGCCTTAAAAACCTTGAATGATGTTAAGTTGCCTGGTAGAAAAATAGCAATTCTAGGGGACATGTTAGAACTAGGTCGTCATACAAAAGAAGCTCATGAAAATATTGGTAAAATTGCAAAAAATTATGCGGAGATTTTAGTTGTTGTGGGTCCTCGTGCAAAAGATATTAAACAAGGAGCACTTGATGCTGGAATGAATAAAAAAAATGTTTTGGAATTTCTCGATTCTAAAGAAGCGGGGGAATATATGAAAAATTATACACAAAATGGTGATTTGATACTTATAAAGGGTTCTCAAGGTATGCGCATGGAGCGCACTGTAGGATTTTTGATGGCAAATCCCGAGAAAAAAAATGAACTTCTGGTCAGACAAGATGAAGAATGGAAAAAGAGATAAAATATGATATAATTATTAGTGAGTATTATTAATATAAATTTAGAAATAATGAAAAAATATATAGCTTACATTTTAATATTGCTTAGTACATTAATACCTTCTTTTATATTTGCTCAATCTGCAGTACCAATAATTTCGACCATTTCTTCAGCGATGACGTTAACCTGTGATACAGTAACAATAAATGGAACTAATTTTTCACAAAACTCCTCTATAATTTTGAATGGTAATATAATTATAAATCCTACTTCATGGACTTCCACGTCTTTAGTGTTTAAGGTTCCTGGAACATTGGCTGGTGGTGCATATGGAGTCCATGACTTGTTTGTTCGAAACTCTAGCAGTGTTGAAAGTAATCATACATCTATAACTACTTATCCAGAACCACAATCTGGTGTGGGTGGTTTTGGTGGATATAATACGGCAATTCTTAGAGATGTATGCGTAACATTTCAAGAATTTGATAATGTAGTTGCTAGTAAAATGAAAGAGATAAAAGTTAATTGGAACACTGTCAGTCCAACAGCTTTAACGAATTTTTCTAAATTAACAAGAAATGTAAATGGGGCGATGACTGACCAAGTTGATGCTTTGAAGCAAAAATTATTTTTTGGAACAAGCCCTTTGTCAAATGATGAAAAAGCATATTTAAGATTAACTGTTGGTGGCGGCGGTCAATATGCTGGAGTTTATAATACTTCTGATAGTTCTTATGCTTATTCTTGGAGAGCGAATGGTTATCCTCCTCTTGGTGATCCATCTAATGATGAAACTACATGGAATGTAAATATAATCACTGCCCCTTCGGCGCCGACTCTTTCTGTGGCTGTAGTTAACTGTGGTTCTGGATTGTTTAATGTGACTTGGACCAGACAAAATGGAGCAACCAAATATAATCTTTGGCGTACCGTTGGGGCGGAAGCATCAAAATTTTATAGTGATTTATATACTGGAATGACAACAGAAAATAATATGACTGGGGGAGAAACTTATAAGTATAAAGTTCAAGCAGAAAATAGTTTTGGCAAATCTCCTTTTTCTAAAGAAGTAACTTATGTTTTTCCAGTTGAATGCGCCAAAGCAGAAACACCAGCGATTTCAGCAAAATTTAAAATAGGAGATACTTTAAAAACAACATCAAATATAAATGTTCGCGCAACTGCTAATGGAAATATTCTTGGTCAAAAGGTAGTAAATTCTTATGGAACGATCGTAGAAGGATCAGTTGCAAGTAGTGGATATACTTGGTGGAAAGTTGATTTCCAAAATGGTGTAGATGGTTGGGCTGTAGAGGATTATTTGATTAAAGCAACCTTGCCTGATATTACAGTTCCAGAATCTTCAACGGTTCCAGTTAATGATCAAATTGTTTCAGGTCTTGGTTTTAACATTGGAGATACTATTGTAGTTAAAGATGGTGTATCTTTGAATGTTCGAGCATCAGCTTCTACTGCCAGTACATCACTAGGTAAACAGAATGGTGGTTCGATTGGAGAACTTGTTGAAGGACCTAAAAAAGTAAATGGTTATATTTGGTGGAAGATTAATTATCATACAGGAGCAGATGGTTGGAGTGTGGAAAATTATTTTACAAAAGCTTCTTCTGACACAGTGGCATCTACCGCAACTACTAATTCCTCTGCAATTGTCTCTAATTCATCTCTTTCACAAATGTCTGCATCTTCTGTTGTTGGAGTTCTGAAAACTGTAGATCAATCTAGTGCTCGTAGTAAGGGTTGTTATAAATATCCAGATGGTTCAGTTATTGCTCAAAATATGACTGATGGTGAAAGTAATTATTGTGTTTATCTTGCGAAAACTACAACAGATCAACAAGCTGCGAATTTTACTCGTATGAGTGGAATTCTTGCTCAGTATCCTAAATGGAATGAATGTGCTGCGAATACTGCTGAACTAAAAGTTGTGAATAGTAAATTAGGATATTTTGGTGATTTAACATGGCAGGCACCAACAGAAGGAGAAGCAAGTTATGATTTATATTTAAAGTGTAAAGATGCAATTAGTGTTTTGCAATATATAAATCAAAATCGTTTTGAAATTCATCCCGCGGTTTGGCTTTATGAGAAAGGTTTTTGGATTGGAAGAAGTACGAATGGAGTCCCAGCTTGGCCGCCCGTGAAATGTGATTCATGTTTATCTACGTCAAGAGCATTTAGTGCGTCAGCTGTCATTAGTGCTCCAGTTGCCACATCGAATTCATCAACACCTTCATCATTTATTTCCGCCCCACTCGCTCGCTCTGCTAATACATCCGGAACATACATAGGGGCTACTCCTGTTGAAGCACATCCAGCATTAGATGCAGCAGCGATAGCCAGAGCCCAAAATTCTACTGATCCATACGATGGTTTGAAGTATAAAGAAACTTCTTCTCAAGCTCTTTCTTCAAATGAAAAAACTGCCACTTATGCATATATCGATGATTCAAGTGACTTTAGTACAAATCCTCTACAATATTTTTCTCCATGTGGATCGCTTTTGACTCAATATGCCAGAACAGGAAGTGTCACTCTTGGTAGGGGCCCTGTTTATCGGTCAGCTCTTGCTACATGTAGTGCAATTAATAGTACATATGTTCCAGAAGATTCTTCTGTAAGAACTTATGCTTGTGAGAATTTCTTGTACAAATCAAGAGTGGTTGGACGCGCGACCTTTGCATTTACTTGTAAAGCGGCAGGTACACCCTAACTCAATGAATTCTATTGCATCAACAACAATATCAACAATAACTCCAAATGAAAAGTTTATTCAGGATTGCAGAGACCTTGTCCAGTACTCCGACCATAATATGTCTTTTAGTCTTCTTCATTTGAATGTAGAAAGAAGTAAGCATATAGATGCTGTAAAGAAATTACTGGAAAATAGAAATCCAGATGTTGTTTGTTTTGAAGAAGCTATGTTTAAAGATGTAGAAATGTTTGCATCTCTATTTGGTTATGAATTTGCTTTTGCACCCCTGTTTTCTTTAAAAGATGATGATGGTAGTGTAGATGATGAAGGTCCAGCGATTTTATCGAAATTTCCCATTACGAAAATAAAAAAATCTTCATATCATGATGGACTTTTAAAAAATCCACCAGTTCTTACATTGGACGACTTTAAACCTATTGATAATCAAAGACCTAAAAATAGATATTCTTATCATTATACTTTGCTTTCTGTATTATTAAAATTAGAAAATGATAAAAATATTACAATTAGTACTACACACTTTCCAGTCACTGATCATACGACACCAATGCATAAAGACCACGATTTACAAATTATTGAAAATATAGATGATATTGAACATGAAAAAATATTGTTAAATAAGTTGGTAGACATTATTCGTTTGATACCTGCCCCACTTGTATTTACGGCTGATTTAAATAATCCACGTGGCGAATATGTTTATGACACATTAGCTCATGAGTTGGTAGATAGAGTACCAATTCTAGAATCTAGTTTAGATTCTGAACTTCATCGTATGAAAGGTTTGAAACTTATGGTAGATACAATAATGACAACACCTGATGTTTTAGTTGATAGCTTTGAAGTTATAGAGGGTGTGAGTGATCATAAAGCATTTTTGGTAACTTTTGAATAAAATTTTTTGTGTGAGCCACAATAATTTTCTCTCTCTGACCACGAAGTTTCTTTATGTGACCCTAATTATACGAGATTGGAACCTGATTCTTAATCAAATAAAGGGAATTTATCAATTTAGTGGTGAAATTTACATTCTTTAAATAATTCTTTGAGATAAAGCTCCATAAGCTTATGTCTTTTAGTTACAAGTTGTTTAGCACTTTTTATATGCATTCTGTCTTTCAATAACAAAAACTTCTTATAAAAGTGATTTATAGTGCTTTCGCTATTTTTTTATACTTCTTGAGTTATATTTACTTCCCCATAAACCAATTAAATATCCTTTGATACCATTTAATTTTGATTGGTTTATCAGTTATAGAAACTTGACTATCTGTTGTAGATTTTTTTTCATTTAATACTTGTTCCTTTTGTTTATTAGAAGAATCAGAAGTGGTAGTAATAGATTGTTTTGTTGAGACAGATGTCGCATCCATTATTATCCTATCTTTAAAAATAGGGTATTTTACAATAAATTTCTTAACTAGTGTAATATCATCTTCATTTTTATATTGCGGATAATTAGCTTTTATTGTTTTTGCGAGATCAAAAATCGGATAAGCGGGGTGTTCTTTGGTGGCAAGTTTTGGAATGGATTGATAACCACTTAAAAAATCTACATAGTGTTGCATATCTTGTGGGGAACCACTATATTTATTAGCAATTAAATTAATATTCTCTATAATTTGATTAGCGGTCAATGGTTTTATTTTTTTATATGCCAAAGAAGATGCTGAACTGAATATTTTATTATGAGTTTCTTCTAAAGTTTTTTCTAAACCAGTTAAATCAGCATCTGGATATAATTTTTGTAATTCTATATTAGATTTTTTCATTATAAAATCTAAAGAATCTTGTCGAGCCTTAATAGTTACACAAGCCAACTGTATATTATCTGGAGAAGTAAATCCTATTGAATCATAAAAATTAGGAGAAGCGTAATTGGCGTCATAAGTAACATACCCGGTTTTACATGCACATTCGTGAGTGTTTTGATCATAAATACTATTTAAAGCAAAATTATCATTGCATGATTTATTTTGCTCTTGTATCGTGTTGGAATAATCGGAATTTTGTTGTAAAAGAGTCTTATTACTAGTATTCAATCCTTCTCTAGAAGCCTGTAATTGCAAACAAGCATTATAAGAAAGTTGGTTTGCTTCATACATTATTTGTTCACTGCTTTCTCCAGAACATGGCATCCCAACTTGTTTTTTAGTAGTTTGAAAATAATTATACTGACTATCTTCTCCTACTTGTTCAGTTGATTCTATATAGTAAAAACATTTATGTGGTGGTGGTGGAGTAGGAGCTACGCATTGTTCAGCAAATACATAGCGAGTGGAAAGAAAAACAGATAATAAAATTATGTTAAGAAATAATACTTTTTTTATAATTAATTTATTCATTTAATAAAGTAGTTAATATCCTTATTATAAATCTTCACAAAGACTTGAAGTTCGACAACGTTAACTATTTATTGTTTATTGATATTAATTATACAATACTTTTTAATAAAACATGAATAAATAAAAATAACTAGAATAAGTCTATGCAGATTGAGTTTTTTTCTTGCTGTGAGCTAATTATATCATTTGCGCGAACTTTTTTCGAAGGGAAATCATAGCGTACCTCGCGCGTGCTACGCACGCCTGTGTGATACACAGTTTCTCCAAAGGAGAAAGCCCCGGCACGCAATGCAAACGCACTCCGGCACAATGAATCTGGGGCTAATGAGGCTGAGTGAAGGGCTCGCCCGCGCGGAGGAGGGGTCTGGGGAGGAATCCGCGAGGGCTTCGGCTTTTTGTTTTGGCAAAATTCGGGCGGACTAAAATATGGTTTTAATAAATTTAGCGTATAATATTAAGTATATGAGTATTGAAGAACCACAATTTTTGGCTTTTATGAGAACAATGTTTTCTAAATATGGCTCTGATTTTGATTTAATTAAAGAAAAATTTTATACAATTTATAATTCTTCACCAGTAGAAAGAGATAAACTTGCTGTTTACGGACATTTTTATTATTTTATTTGTACTCCAAATGAAAAAGGGGCAAGAGAAGAATTACAAATTGTTGGAATAACATCACTGATTGAAGCGATGATGGGAGATGTAACATACAAAGATCCTTTTGTTTATTTTGAATCAGAGTATAAAGGAAAAAATTCTATTGAGGATTTTGCCAAATTTAAAAATGAATATTTTGAAAAATATAGTATAAATAAAAAAATTGTAAAATATTTTCAAGAATATATGCCTCAAAATGATACAAACGATATTCTTAAAAACATAAAGATAATAAGGAAAAACGGGGAACAAATGGAACCATTAAAAAACTTAGAAGAGCTTGCTAAATTTCTATACCAAATGAGATCAGATTTTGTTCATAGAGCAGAAATGCGATTTTTATGCCCAGAGCATTGTTTTGCTTCTATGCTTGAGATTGGGGATAAAATTTATGATGTCAGGGTTAGTATTTCAACCATGTTAGAACTTTTTGAGAAGAGTTTCGTTTCTTTTTGGAAAAATAAGTATGAATTACTTATAGCCAAAGAATAAAAATGTTTAATGAATATTTCAAGATATTAGATATTAAGCCAACCAGTTCCATTAATGAAATTAGAATGGCTTTTAAAAAGCAATTATTTCTATGGCACCCAGATCGAGCCAAAGTAAATAACAGAAAAAACGAGGAATTAAATAATAAAACACGAAAGATAATTGAAGCTTATAATTTTCTTAAAGATAATATTAAATATGAAACAGATTTTGAAGAAGTTATAGCCAATGTAGAAATTAATTGGGATATTAGACAAAATATAACTTCATCTAATTTAGAATGGATTGAGTACTACCCAAATTTAGAAATTTTAATTGTTGGTTTTAAGAATAGTGGAATATACTTATATGAAAATGTTCCGAAAATTATTCATTATGAATTAATTTCAGCTCCTTCAAAAGGAAAATATTTAAATAAAAACATAGCACATTCCTTAAATTACCATAAATTGGAAAATTATGCTGAATGGTATAAATTTGCTAAAAGAATTTATGGATAACATATTTAAAAAAATTTTAAATATATTTCAGGAAAATACTACTCCTACGATATCAAAAGAAGCTGAAAATCAGGAAATTATATCTATTTATCATAAAATAAAAAGAGCCGTTCCAGACTATAACGAACCAAATTATGCATTGGCGGAAAGAGTTTTTCGTGAATTCAATGATTTTAATTTAAAGAATATAAATGAAATAAAATGTAATCTTATTCCTATTCCAAAATCTTTACTTCCATATCCTAAAAACTATATTAAGTGTGCATACTACCTTTTTTTAGAAAATGCAAAAAAGCACAAAGATTTAGAAATGTTTAATCTTATTAAAGAAGTGGCTTGTTCGTTGTTTTATAAGTATCCTAATTATGATAATTATAAGAAAGATATATTGCAAAATAAAAAATGGGAACACATGCTTTCTGATAAGACAAAAAATGAAGAAGAGATAGAATCCCTTAAGGAATTAATAGCTATGATAAATGTTGGGCGAGAAAATTTTAAAAGACTATTTGGAGCATATGAAATATCAGAATCAGACTACTACGCTTCTCCCAACTCGACAGATTGTACAAATAAAAAATTAATTTATGATTTTGGAGTTCTGCCAGATATTGAAGAAGATAATGATATGGAAAAAGTAATAGTAGATATAAAAAAATAATTTATGAAAATTAGCAATAAAAAAATTGGGATATGTTAAAAATTTAAGAAAGGGACCAACTGGAATTGGATATACCCTAGAAACCTTGCTTAAAATTAAAGAGAATAATATTAGTTCTCCTGATTTTGGGGAAATTGAATTAAAAGCACAAAGGGAAAATCATACTGAAAATCGGGGTCAGCCACCATTTTGAATGCTTCGCATACTAAATTTATGTGGTCACAAATCACTAAGCATAATTTTTCGCTTTACTCAAATTCTGCGTAAGTGTTTGCCGACCCCGGCTCGGCAATTTTTGTACTCAAAAATTATGCCTGTGCCTTCACAAAACGCTCACAAAAGAAGCAGTTCTTTTGCTTTGCGCGTTTTGTGACCCTACGCGGAATCGAACCGCGATTCTATCCTTGAGAAGGATATGTCCTAACCGTTAGACGATAGGGCCGATGTGCTGTGTGGAAAATATAACATTTTTTCATTAAAAAACAAAAAACCCGAGCTGCACGATGGTGTGCTGCTCGGGGAGGACAAGATATTTCCTCATTGCGATGGGGGGGCTAGCGTCAGCGACGTGATGGAATCATCATGAGGTAGTGTGGCTCACCGCCACACCACTTATACTGCGCACCCAGGGCTATTTCAGGTATGGGTGTGTTTCTGTGCCTACCCTTGGCACACACACGAACTCCATCTGAAAAATTGAAGTCCAAGCGAGCGCATGTTTTCTCTCCACAGCCGGGGAGACATGCAACTTCTTGATGCTCTGTCGGGATGCCGACAGTCGGTGTTTCATGTACGTGGTGTTTCATGGCCGTCCAGTGTGGATGTGTGTCTTTGGTTGTTTTTTCAACCGAGAACTATTAATTCAATTCCAAACAACTGTGTTCAATAAATTTATATACCTAAAATAGTTTTATATCAAGTTAATTTTTTTCCACTAGACAAAATTCTATTATTTATGATATAAGTATGGCTGATGTTCTCGTTTATCAAGGACTACAATATGTCGAACAAGATGAAAGTTGTTTGTGCTTGGTGTAAGAAGGTTATTAAACAAGGAGATGCTTATCCTGTTTCACATGGGATATGCGAGGACTGCATCAGGGTTCTTTTGAGAAAGACTTTGTGTGATCCTGATGATCTTTCCTTGATTGATGATGAATTTAGGAAAGATAAATAATGGTTTTTGCGGATTTCCTTACATCTAGAAAAAATCCGCTATCTACCCCGACAGCCTCGCTGTTTCGGGGTTTTGTGTTTTTAATTTTATTTTTAATATATAATAAATATTGAGAGATGTTCCTTCTGTTCAACCATTAACTAAGATGGGAATTCGGGTATTGATTACCATTCTTCACTTACCTAAAATACGAGGAAGAGACGATGCGAATCAGGCCGTCCAAGCCTGAGCGATTCAATACTCACAAGAGACGCAAGTTGCTTCGGTTCTTGCGGCTCTCCATGCCCCGTTCACCCAAGTTTCGGTTCTGCTTTCGGGGGGTGACCTCATCTTGGTAGTCCTTGCCTTGGGCTACTTGTTTTGGTTTAGCAGATTGATTGCCGAAAAATCTGCAGGCGTCCTTGATTTTTCTTGGGCGCCTTTGTTGTTTAATTTTAATTTTATATTTATTAGAAACGAAAAAACCGAGCTTACTTCGTGTGACACAAAGTAAATACTCGGCTTCTAGATGGCCTCGTTTTTTTAAGAGCGAGACGGATGATGAGGGGGCCTCCGCCGCCTCCGTAGTTCCCGTGACCAGAGCGTCATTTGGGCTTTCGGAGACGGGGAGTATTACACCCACAAGGCTGCCAAGAAGACTGCTGCATCAGGGATTCCGGGCCCCGACACACTTCAATGGCAAGAACCATTATACACTAGGTATAGTATATATGTCAAGCCTTTTAAATAGGGGTTATTTTAGTCTTCTATTTTAGGTTTTTCTATTTCAAGAAGAGAGAGTTCGGGAGAAGTTCCAGCTATACGCAAAACATCCTTATCTATTTTCTTTAATTCTTTATTTGAAGCATTGTAGTGATTTACTACAGTTCCGAGCGCATTGCCGAGTTTGTTGTGATATTCATCATAAGATTTTAAATGTTTACCCAAGTCTTCAACTTTTTTAATTATTTCTTTTGCGGATTCTTCTATTTGGAGAGCCTTGAGACCTTGTAAGACAGTTTGCAAGTATGCCAGAAATGAAGTTGGTGAAGTTATTATAACTTTATATTTTCCAGCTGCACGTTGAATGAGATTTTCATTATCTTCATTTGCACCTACTTTATTTGTAATTAAATCGTAATAAATAGCTTCATGAGGAATGAACATGAAAGCAAAATCAGTGGTACCTTTTGTGGGTTGTATATATTTTGAAGTTTCAGTGATTCTATTTTTTAAATCTCCGACGAAGATACCTTCCAGTCTCTTTTTCTCTGTAGAGTCTTTTTCTTCCACCATTTTATTATAATTTTCTAAGGAGAATTTAGAATCTATGGGTATTATTTTATCTTTAACGAATACGACAGCATCTACAATGGTGCCATCTGGGAAAGGGTATTGCATTTGATAACTACCTGGTGGTAAAACATTTTTTAAAACTGTTTCTAAATAGTATTCACCCAAAATTCCTCTTTGTTTGGGATTTTTCAAAATGTTCTCTAAGCTTTGAAGTTGATCAGCGAAAGAGATAACTTGTTTATTTGTTTCATCAAGTCTGGTAAGTCTCTCTGTCACGTCTCTTATTATTTTATTTGATTCTGAAGAATGAAATTGTAAGCTCTCACGAACTTGTTTATGGCTTTCTCCAAGTTTATTATCTACTGTGCGAGATAGTTCATTTAATTGAGTTAGAATAAGGTTTAATCCTGTGCCATCTTGTGTGTTATTTTCTTTCTTTTTACCAAAAATAAAATAAGTGATGATGCCACCGACAAGTACTGCTATGATGATCGTCAAAATATTATCCATATTATTTATTCAAATAATGTCTAAGAGTATAAATCCAATCCTCGTCTATTTGATCACTGGCTTCTTTTTGAGCAAGTAGCCATTCGAGATAACCTCTATCCATAGCAGCTACTTTTTCTATCTTTTTGCCTAAATGTTTACCGAAGTTGAAAGTTTTTAGTATCGAAGGATGAGAAGAAATCTCTATCATTTGTTCTATTGCGCTATTGTCTTCAACGCCACTTTCATCTATTATTTTCTTTTTTAATCTTTCAAATAGTTGTTCGAGTACAAGTACATCACCTAATGCATCATGAGCAGTAGCGTCTATTTCTATATCTAGAAGATAGCGAAGATATTGAAGATTGTATCTATCTATTTTGCCATCTTTGTCTAAATGCCTTGCGACTCGAAGAGTGCAAATAAATTTATTTGGCACGATATCTTCTTTTTTGATAATCATCAAATCAAATGGTGCATTGTGAGCTACAACGACAGTATTCTTATCTTCGAAAAGTTTTTTTATTTTAGGAGCATCAGTTTCGGCGAAAGATTTTTTATCTTCTACCATTTTATTTGAGATATGATGAACAGCTGAAGCTTCAGGGGGGATTTTTACTGGAGGTTTATACATAGCAGAGAATTCTTCTTTTCCATTTTTATAAGCTATTTGGCATAAAAAGTCCTTTTCTGTGTTTCCAGTTGTTTCTGTATCAAAAAATATGATTTTATTCATAGTGCTATTTTACCATATTTTTGGTATAATTTAAAAAGGAAATGTATTTTTAGAAAGTCTTGCGCAGGAGCTTAGAAAATAAAAATGGTAATCCATTTATTATTTTCTTGAGCGACGAGCAGTTCGCTGGGTAAGCTTGCCCAGATAGATTGCTTTATAAAAACAGCGTTTCCTTTATAATTACTGAAATGTTACATGAACAATTAAAAAATAGTATTAAAGAAGCAATGCTAGCGAAAGATAAGGTTCGTCTAGAAACTATGCGTGGAATTGTGGCTGCTTGTATGAATACATTAGTTGCGAAGAGTAAAAAGCCCACTGATATGCTCACAGATGAAGAAGTGCTAGAAGTTATTACTCGTCTTTCAAAACAGCGTAAAGACTCAATTGAACAGTTTAAGAAGGGCAATAGGGATGATTTAGTCAAAGAAGAAGAAGCTCAACTTGCAATTCTCGAGACTTATTTACCCAAGATGATGGATAAGGGGGATGTAGAGAAATTGGCACAAAATAAAAAACTTGAACTCGGTATCACAGATGTTGCAAAAAAGGGTATGCTTATGGCCGCGCTAATGAAGGATTTAAAGGGAAAGGCAGATGGCATGATTGTGAAAGAAGTTGTAGATGCTTTATTTTAATTCTCTATGCATACAGTCAAACTTTTAATTCATTTAGTTGAGAATCATCAGTTGTTGGTTTACGCTATTATATTCTTTGGTTTAATTGTTGAAGGGGAAGTTCTGGTCTTATCTACAGGTGTTTTGATACATCTTGGAGCATTGCCAGTGTTACCGTCTTTTTTGATTGTCTTAGGTGGAGGATTTGCTAAAGCTTTCTTAGGATATTATTTGGGAACTATAATTCGTGATAAATGGAGTAATGTTAATTTCTTTAAATTTTTTGAAAAAAGAGTACGCGAAACTGTTCCCAAATTTAAAGAGAAGCCCTTCTGGTCTATATTTACTTCTAAATTTATTTTTGGTGCGAACAACATTGTCATTTTATTTTCTGGTTTTGAAAGGATAGATTTTAAAAGGTATTTGAAAGCTGAAGCTTTTGCGAATTTGGTATGGGCCCCGGGGTTACTTTTAATTGGATATTTGTTTTCCTTTACAGCATTGAATGTCAGTCGAGAAATTTCCCAATTCTCTTTAATTGTGTTACTTTTAATAATCCTATTCATAGTTATAGATAGATTGATAGGTTGGGCTTTTCAAATTTTTGAAGAATTTTATGATAACCAATAAGAAAAAATTAATAACACATGATGGTACTTTTCATGCAGATGATATTTTTGCCTGTGCGACGTTGGTATTAATGCTCGAAAAGGAGGGTATGGACTATGAGATAATTCGTACCAGAGACGAAGAAATAATTAAAATAGGAGATTTTGTTTTTGATGTCGGTGGTATTTGCGATGAAGATAAAAATAAGTTTGATCATCATCAAACTGGGGGGGCCGGCAAAAGAGAAAATGGTATAGATTATTCTTCTTTTGGATTGGTTTGGAAAAAGTTTGGTATAAAACTTTGTGATGATCAAAAGACAGTAGAATCAATTGATGAAAAACTGGTTGCACCTATTGATGCGTGGGACAACGGTATTGATATATTTGAAAGTAAATCCAACGTTATGCCATATTCTATTAATCATATTTTTTTTGCTATGTTACCTACATGGCGTGAGGATAATTTAGATAAGAATAAAATATTTTTACAATGTGTTGAAATAGCCAAAATTGTATTGGCCCGCGAAGTGATTCAAATTAATGATATGATTTTAGCTGAAGAATCTTTAACTAAAATTTACAATGATGCGAAAGATAAAAGAATTATTGTTTTAGACAACAATTATCCTTTTGAAATTATGTTAAATAATTTTTCTGAACCAATTTTTGTTATTTATCCAAGAAAGACTGATAATACATGGGGTGCGAAGGCGGTAAAAGAAGATTTAAAGACTTTTAAAAATAGAAAAGACTTCCCATTATTATGGGGTGGTCTCATGAATGAGGATTTACAGAAGATTACTGGTGTGCCTGACGCTATTTTTGCCCATCGTGCATTATTCATGGTTGTTGCCAAATCTCGTGAGGGAGCTATCAAATTAGCTCAAATTGCGTTAGTATCTTAAATATGGCGTTTATAGATGAAATAAAAATATATGCAGAGGCCGGACGTGGTGGCGACGGTGTCGTACGTTGGCGTCAAGAAAAATTTGTACCCAAAGGTGGACCTGCTGGTGGTGATGGTGGCCGTGGAGGTGACTTTTTTGTAGAAGGTGTAAGAGATGTTCATATTCTTTCTAAATATAAAGCGAAGAAGTCTTTTACTGCGGAACGTGGTGAAGACGGTGGCAAGAAGAGTCTTCATGGTAAAAATGGAGAAGATTTTATCTTAAAATTACCGCTTGGTTCCATTATTACAAATCTAGAAACGGATCAAAAATGGGAGCTTATAAATGAAGGAGAAAAAATAATGATTCTTCGTGGTGGTTATGGGGGTTTTGGTAATGAACATTTTAAAAGTTCTGTTAACACTACACCCATGGAGTCTAAAGAAGGCAAAGAAGGTGATAAGGGGGATTTTAAAATTGAACTTCAAATTTTTGCTGATATTGGTCTAATTGGGCTTCCAAATGCCGGTAAATCGTCTCTTCTTAATGCTCTTACGAATGCAGATGCAAAGGTTGGTGATTATGAATTTACCACTCTAGACCCTAATTTGGGTGATTTTTATGGCTATACTATCGCTGATATTCCGGGACTTATAGAGGGAGCAAATACTGGGAAAGGCTTAGGAGTTAAGTTTTTACGCCATATAAAACGTACTAAAATGCTAGCCCACCTCGTTTCATTTGAAAATTTATCAAAGAGTTCCACTGGCATGATAAAGGTTTACAAACAGATTAGAAAAGAGTTGGAGAAATATGACAAAAATTTAGGCCTAAAAGAAGATGGCCTTGCTACCAAAGAGGAGATAATAATTTTGACTAAGACTGATGTTATAGATAATTCAAAAGTGGTTGCAAAACAAGTTGCAGATTTTAAAAAACTTGGAAATAAAGTTTTTGTTTTATCTCTGTATGACGATAAATCTGTGAAAAGTTTTCAAGATTCTCTAATCAAAATTCTTAAAAAGTAATTTCGATCTAATATTCTGCGCAAGGTTTCGCCTTGCGCATAGATTGATTTTAAGTATTTTTCTATTGACAACAATTAAAAGTTACTTTCTGTTGTTAATTTGTTAAGTGTTTAACAACAATCTTTTTGAACTCTCTTTTTGTGTTTTTTCTAAGTCCTGACCCATTTTCAATTTCTTGTATAACCTCTTCCAGATCTTCAATTTTGTAAACTCTGTAATTATTCATAGGATGACGGAAAGCTTTTAGCATTCCATTTTTGTCCCAATTTCGGAGGGTTAGAGGGGAGACCCCCAAGATATTTGATGCTTCCTTTATTGTAATATATTTTTGGGGCATATTTTTTACATTCATAAACCTTAATAGAGGTATATTTTTTTACATTCATAAACCTTAATAGACATTTATAATCATATATGATTATAAAAACCTTTGCAATATTTTCTTGTTAATAAAATGTGTATATATTATTTTTTAAAATAGCATGATTTTATGTTTTGAGATAGGTATTTTTTTATGGTAATAAAGAAGAATTAGTTTTTTATAAAACTAGCCATAAGGGGTTCTATTTTGAGATAATTTTTTTATAGTTTTTTGTTTAATTTTTCATATAGTTTTTGTTTCCCGAGATTCTCCGAGATTCTCCGAGATTCTCCGAGATGTTTTTTGTTTTCAACATATTTTGAACATATTCTCATTGTTTTTATAAAGGGTTGAAATGTATAATTATCTTAATGAGTTCGGACCTATTTAAAGATAATAAGAAATATATCTCAGCCAAGGAAGCCAGCTCTTTGACTGGCTATTCCAGAGACTACATAGGTCAACTTGCAAGAGGTAATAAAATTGATTCAAAAAAAATTCGAGGTGTTTGGTATGTGGAAGAAAAATCAATTCTTCAGTATAACGATTTTTCAATTGAGTTGGGGACACCTATTGTGCATGAACCAGTTTTAAAGAAAAATGCACTTGTTTCAGAAAATTTAGATAAAAAAATCTTAGAATCAAAATTTACCTCAGTTATTTTACCTAAACCATTTGTACCCACACTAATTCATTTACCTCCCAAAACTCTTTGGCCAGAAATAAAAAAAACTTCTCTAAAGAAAAACATATCTTTATCTCAAAAATTATTATTAACTACTTTTGGGTTTTTAGTTTCTGTGGGAGTATTTTCTTTAATTGATATTAGCTCTTCTCTTAAACAGCTTGATGGGCCTAATTTGACCGCGAATGTTCTTAATGAAAATCCTTCTTATTTTGGGAAACTATCTGGCAATGTTATTGATGCTTTTTCTGATCTTTTGTTTCATTATTTTTATGGACCAGAAGTTGATTATACAAATGTGGCTGTAATCAAACATTCAACTAAACCTATTCCCACACCTGAGGTTGCAACAGTGATTACACCAGAACTAATAACAAAAACAAAAATAGAATATCCTAAAACTATAATTATTCGTGGACCCGCAGGACCCAAGGGATCTACAGGATCACGTGGATTAACTGGGCTACAAGGACTTAAGGGTGATGCTGGTATTCAAACATTTAATTCTACGAGTTCTTCACAACCTGCTTATATTCCAGTTTATTCTGCACCTATTGGAATTATTCAATCCAATCCTGCAACCAATTATTCTGGTGGCAGTTTGTTTTCGGCGACAGATTTGTCTTCTCGTAATTTCAATACCACTAATGCAAATATTGGTTCTTTAAATGTTTCGGGAGATTCTATATTACAGGGAAATTTAACAACCATGGCGGGAATATCTTCTTCTGGAACGATTAATTTCTCTGGATTAACTGCCTCAAGAGGAGTTTTTACTGATGGTTCAAAAAATTTAACTTCGACTGGAATCCTCGGCGCTGATCAAGGCGGCACCGGTATTGCCAACAATGTCGCTTCAACTTTTACAATTTCCGGAAACTTCGGAACAACTTTTACAATCAGTGGTTCAACCGCTGTAACTCTTCCAACTTCTGGAACACTTTATGGCACGGCTACTGGCTCTATCACATCTCTGCAACTTGCAACATCACTATCTGATGAAACGGGAAGTGGTTTAGCAGTTTTCGGAACAAGTCCAACAATTTCCGGTCTAACATTAAGTGGCTTTACTCCTGGTTCAATGCTTTTTACCGGAACATCTGGTGTTGTAATTCAAGATAATGCAAATTTATTTTTTGATGATACAAATAATAGATTGGGAATCGGCACAACAACACCGCTTGCAGTATTTGATTTAAGACAAGGTGTAAATGGCGAAACTATGTTTTCTGGTCGAAGATTTACTGATGTTGCCCCATCTGGAGATTTCATTACCTACAACAATGCTGCCAATGACACTGCACTCTTTCGGGTAGATAATTCTGGAAATCTTTTTGCAGGAGGAATTTTAAATTCAGGAAGTCAAACTATCACTTCCACCTCCACTCCGCAATTTCGAGTGCAATATAATGCATTAAATGAAAGTTCTCTTTCAGTATCTTCAGCTGGAGTTGCAACTTATGGTTTTAATGGCACCACACCTCGAGCTATCTGGACTCCACAATCAAACCTTACAAATACTTTTACTTTTACTGATTCATCATCAAATCCAATTTTGAATATTGATACAACGAATCAAAGAGTCGGAATTGGGACTGCCACATCAAACACTTTCAAACTCGAAGTCGCAGGCAACATCGGACCAGAAGCAGATAACACTAGAGACCTAGGTGCAGTCGCGAAAAGATGGGCGAACTTATACGCGACTAATATAACCGGTGCAATCACTCCAACCGGATTCACTCAAGGTTCAGTTGCCTTCGCTGGAGCTTCTGGTATGCTCTCTCAAGACAATGCGAATTTTTTTATTGATGATACGAACAATACATTAGGTATCGGTAGTACACGTACAGGAGTTATCTCAGCAACTAATGCTCGTCTGTTGCTAAAAGGTAGTGGTGTAACTTCCGCTACTTCTTCTTTTGATGTTCAAGATTCTACTGGCGCTTCGAATTTCTTTGTACGTGATGATGGCAACGTCGGCATCGGGACGACTGCACCAGCACAAAAATTGGATGTCGTGGGGAATATTCAATTTAATACAAATGGAGGGCAAGCTATACTTGTTTCAAATTATAAAGGAGCTAATTCTGATGGGAATAACTTATTTATTGGTGGAGGTGGGCAGAGTAGTATTGGAGAAGTTGGAGCTACTTATAAAGGCTCTTCCAACACCGCTAATGGATATGGTTCTCTCTTATCCAACACCACAGGATATCAAAACACCGCTAATGGGGTTTATTCTCTCTACTCCAACACCACAGGGCTTAGCAACACCGCTAATGGATATGGTTCTCTCTACTCCAACACCACAGGAAATCAAAACACCGCTAATGGTTTTCTTTCTCTCGCCTCCAACACCACTGGCTCTTCCAACACCGCTAATGGATTTTATTCTCTCTACAACAACACCACAGGATATCAAAACACCGCTAATGGATATGGTTCTCTCACCTTCAACACCACAGGGCTTAGCAACACCGCTAATGGATATTATTCTCTCTTATCCAACACCACAGGAAATAACAACACCGCTAATGGGGTTTATTCTCTCTACTCCAACACCACAGGAGTTAACAACACCGCTAATGGATATGGTTCTCTCTATGACTTCAATGTTTCTGACGGCTCGGGTAACAATACAGCAATTGGTTATAACACTGGTAGAGGAATTGTAACTGGTATTAATAACACAATTCTCGGAGCTAATGTAACTGGACTTTCTTCTACATTATCAAACAATATCATTATCGCTGATGGGTCGGGTAATCAAAGGATTAATGTTGACTCAAGCGGCAACGTCGGAATAGGTGTTACGAATCCGCTACATAAGTTAACTGTTGGTAATTCTTGGACAGGTACATCTCCTACAGTGATGACAGATGAATTTTCTAGCTTGGCAGGTTATTTGCCAAGCATGAGTATAAATGCTTCTACTACAAACTCCACTCTTTATGTGAAATCAATCGGCCTAAATCTTCATAATAATGATTTAACTTTAGGTGTGCGTACACCAGCAATATCATTTTCTCAACGAGTAAATGCTAATTATTCTGCTTCTATTGGAGCGATTGATGTTATGTCTGGTGGTGGCAAGAATTCTGATTGGATTTCTGGTTCTATGATTTTTAGCACTGCTGGTTCACAAGATTATGGTCTAAAGGAAAGAATGCGAATTACTTCTCTTGGCTATGTAGGTATAGGGAAAACTGATCCAAATAATAAGTTAATGGTTGGGTTAAATACTACTAATGGTCTTGTTTTATTAAATGGTAATGGGGGGTTAGACCAAACCTTTCCGACTGTTAATTTTACGACTAGTTCAAGTAATACAACGAATTATGTATATAGTGTTGGTTTAAACCTTCTTAATGATGACATTACAGCCGGTGGTCGTTCGGCCGCTCTTACATTTGGTAAGAAAACAACACAGTTTTCTGATACATTAGGAGCAATAGATGCAGTTGATGTTGGTGTTGGAGTAAATGAAGATTGGCATGGGGGAGATATGGTATTTCATACTGCAAACAAAGAAACATTTGGCATCACAGAAAAAATGAGAATCACAAGCACCGGCAACGTCGGAATAGGTGTTACGAATCCGTCCGAAAAACTCACGGTGGTGGGTGGAGACATTTCAGTCGATGGTGGTAAGGCTATCATGCTTGTCCACGGTAGTCTGAACAATAGCATTTTTAGAAATAATGGTACTGGGAATACAACTATTTCATCTCCTTCAAATAGCGGCGGAATATCTTTTATACTTAATGGAGATCCCAATATCGAAATTATGAGAGCTTATAGTGGCGCTTTTCAATCAGGGGTCGGCATCGGGATTACAAACCCATCAGCAAAATTACACATTGTTCAAAATCCTATTAATAATGGAATAAATCCAGGTATTATTTATGTTGGTGCTGTGCATAATAGCCAAACACTTTCAACTGAAATTTCATCTGTCAATATCACAACTGCGGGCAGGCAATGGGCGACAGGTAATATTTCTATGGAGAGAGAAGTATTAATTACTCAACCTACTTATTCATTCGTCGGAGCATCAACAATCACTGATGCGGCCACAATGAGCATCGTTGGCGCACCGATCAATGGCACGAATGCGACCTTGACGAACACTTATGGACTTCTCATCCAGGCAGGAGCCGTTTCAACTGCGATCAACAGCTACGGCCTTACAGTTAATGCTCAAACAGGAGCGACGAATAATTACGTTGCCACATTCTTGGGTGGCAACGTCGGCATCGGGACGACGGGGCCGGGGGCGAAATTGCAGATTAATACTGCAACAGGTGTTAATTTTCAAGATGCTATAAAATTAGTCAAGGATGGAGGATATGGAGAAACTTCAATACAGAACTATTACTCAACTATTAATAATTTTGGAATGGGTTTTCATACTGATGCCGGAACGGTAATGGTAATAAATAACAGCGGCAACGTCGGTATAGGTACGATAAATCCAGGCACAAAATTGGTAGTTACAGGAACAGGCGCAGCCATTGGGGGAGGATTCATAGCCTCGGCCCCACTCTTCGTCAATGATTCAACACTAAGTACTCGGGGTGTCGCCATAGGTTATGATGCAACTCTTGAAGCCGGCTTTATTCAAGCGGGTAAGCAAGGTGTGGCATATGAACCACTTTTATTGAATCCAAACGCCGGAAACGTCGGCATTGGGACGACGTTTCCGGTGTCAAAATTTCACGTATCAGGCGGCGGTGCAACTGGAAGCGTCGATAGCAGTACACTCTTGATGATTGACGGAACTGGTGACGGCATCGTCGCTCAGCTCAACAATGCAAACGCAGCAAATGCCGAAACACTTCTCGCATTCTCATACCGCAATGCGGGTAATGCATCAGGAGCCGTTCCTGCTGCGATCGGATACAAAATAGACTCTGACGGATTTACAGGGCAGACCAAGGGCGCGCTCGTATTCAAAACTCGAGGAGGTACGACCGGTGTCGCCCCAACTGAACGTATGCGCATTGACTCAAGTGGCAACGTCGGCATCGGGACGACGACACCGGCGATGAAGCTTTCCGTTGTTCAAGGTGCTTCAGGTGACCTTTATCCAACAAACACGCAGGCGATATTCGAATATAACGCGAATGGTGGAATAGTTGTCGCAGTACCTGATGCGAATGCCGGGGGATTGTATTTTCCGAAGTCCACTGACGCATATTATTCCGGCATTGAAAGAAGCACATCTAATCTGAACCTGAGGAATAACGGCTCGACGCGATTAACGATCGACTCTAGTGGCAACGTCGGCATCGGGACGACGGTGCCGGGGGCGAAGCTGGATGCTGTCTCGTCGACTGGAAGTGCGGGGAGATTTTCTGGATATACTTACACTAGGGTTGCAGCAGATGCCACATCGGGAACAATTCAAATTGGTAGCAACACTAACTATTCAGGTTATATCGACTACGGTGGTAGTAGCGCCCCATCTGGATCAGTAAATTTGACATTCTCGAACTCGTACGATTCTCCGGCTGATGGTTTTTTGTTCCGTGGACGTACCAGTGGCACTGCCGTTAACGCAATGATGATTCAAGGCAACGGCAACGTCGGTATTGGGTTGACGAATCCAAGTGATAAGTTAGTAGTTTATGGAATTAATCCCGTTATTAGATTAACTGATTCTTCTCAAGGAAATACTTCTTTCCTCCAACAATTGGACAATGCAAATGGAGCAGCTTTGAGAATATATGACGGCACACTTTACAGTACTTATTTCAAGGGTGGCAACGTCGGCATCGGGACGACGAATCCGGGGGCGAAATTAGAAGTTAATGGATTTACGAAAATTACATCTGGCTCAGTCGATTCTAATTGGAATGAACAATTATTGGTGTTAGGCAATGGTACGTATGACCCAAAAATTGTTCTTGGTTCAAATAATGGTTATCGTTGGAGCATTAGAAATGCCGACCCATCTTCCAGTGGTCAGCTATCGTTTAGATATGAAGAAGGTTCTTTAGACGCAATGACAATATCAAGAAACGGCAACGTCGGGATTGGGACGACGGCACCAAGTCAAAAATTAGAAGTAATGGGTGATGTTCAGATTAACGGTGGTTTACACCTTGATGCGGGTGCTGGAGCCACCTCTCCTTTATCTGGGATTATACTTGCTGGTAAATATGAAGGAGCTTTATATTCAAATGGAGGTATTCGTGCTAATGGATTTCAACAAAATTCTCCATATGATGGTGGAGTTTCATTACAAAGAAATTACTATAATGGTGCTGCATACGTTTATCAAGATGTATTAAATGTTACTGGCGCAGGCAACGTCGGGATAGGGACGACGGCGCCGGGCGCACCACTCGAGGTCAAGGGTACGAGCACAGGTGGCACTATCGCCAAGTTCACCGATCTCAACACCACCGGCTGTACCCTCGCGACTGGTGGCACAATTTCTTGTAGTTCAGATCAAAGATTGAAGAAGAATGTCACGGATATAAGTTATGGGTTGGATACAGTGATGTCATTACACCCAGTACTCTTTAATTGGAATTATGAAAATGATGGTACAACAAAAAATCTTGGTTTCATCGCCCAAGAAGTCGAAATTGTAGTCCCTAAATTAGTTTCTACTGATGATGGTGGAATGAAATCTTTAAATACTACAGCGATAGTTCCTATTTTAACGAAATCGATTCAAGAATTAAATTTAAATATGAAATCAATATCAGAACCTATACCCACAATCGGTTCTTTTGGAGATAAATTTTTTACAAATTTATTTGCTCGACTTATAGCATGGTTCGCTAATAGTGCAAATGGGATCGGAGAATTTTTCGCAAAGAAAGCTACACTCGAAGAAGTGTGTTTGAAAGATGCTACCGGCACATCTTGCTATAACAGAACTCAGCTAGATACTTTGCTTGCCAGCGCCGTGACTTCCGCGCAAGGCGCGCAAGGCGAAACCTTACGCACAAAACCAGAGGTTTCTCCAGTAGTAGATACGATAGCTCCGGTCATTACATTGACAGGTGAAACAAATATTACCCTCAATGTTGGGGATACATATACTGAAGCAGGGGCAACTGCCACTGACAATGTAGATACAAATGTTGCTGTGGTGATTTCTGGAACAGTTGATACGACTGTCGCTGGTACATATATTGTTAATTATAATGCGCAAGACACAGCAGGGAACAAAGCAATAGAAGTTATCAGAACAATTAATGTCACCGTCCTTGGTGGGACCCCTTAAAATAAAACACAAATGCGCAAGGTTTCGCCTTGCGCAAAAATGCCTTGCGCAAAAAAACTATTCCTTTGTAAAAGAAAGCCAGAATCTAATCATTTCTTTGAAATTAGTAGTATTTTCAAAATACTGAGGGAAAGCTCTCTCATTGATTATCACATTTTCTGTCCTGTTTAAATTGATATATTTTCCGTAGCTTGAATATTGATATTCTGTTAAAAATTTTTCTGCTTTCGTTTGATTTTTTATTCCATTTTTTTTCCAAGTTGCATCAATTAATTTGATTGGATTTAGATGTATGTATGAATAAATATATTTTAAATAGTTATCATCATCTAAGTGTTCTGCTTTAAAAACACCTTGAAACAAAACCCCATTACGTTCGTATTTTTTATTGAAATACATAGTGTAAGCAGTCGTTAATTTTTGCATAAATAAACTTATACTATTTTCTGTTTTTTCTTTTAATAAAAGATGGAAATGATTTGGCATTAAGCAATATGCTCCAATTTCTACCAAATTTTCTCCACGATCTTTCTCAAACAAATCTTTAAATGATTGTCTTCGCGTGTCGATACGGATAGGTTCTTTAGAATTAGCAAGATAAAGAAGTATGATAAATCTTTCGTAATCATTTTTTGTAATAAATATTCTTCTTTTATCGGTTCCTCTATTATAAATATGATAAAATTCATTAATTGAAAAAGTTATTGGACGTGACATATTTATATAATAATCTTATTAAAATATATGCGCAAGGTTTCGCCTTGCGCATAGAAATAATTTTTGAAGAGAATATGTTAAAATGAGCGTTATGAAGAAAAAATATTATCCGACAATAGGACTCGAAATACATGCAGAATTAAAGACACAAACAAAGATGTTTTGTGCTTGCAAGAATGACCCTGACGAAGAAAAACCCAACAAAAACGTTTGTCCTGTATGTATGGCTCACCCCGGTGCATTGCCAGTAATAAACAAACAAGCGGTAGAAAATGTCATTAAAGTCGGTCTTGCTTTGGGCTCCACTATCGCCAACTTTTCAGAATTTGATAGAAAAAATTATTTTTATCCAGATATACCGAAGGGTTATCAGATTTCGCAATATAAATATCCAATAGTTTCTGGTGGAGCTTTGGCAAATATGGACATTACTCGTATTCACTTGGAAGAAGACACAGGCAATAACAAACACCTAGATATAGATAAATCTTCCCCTACCCCCGGGGTAGGGGAAGAGGGATATTCTCTGATTGATTTTAATCGTGCTGGAGTGCCTTTGATGGAACTTGTAACTGAAGCGCATACCTTTGATACGGCGGAAGAAGCTGCAAAAGTTGCTTCCAATTTTGCTAAAGAATATCAATTACTTCTTTGGTATCTTGGTGTTTCCGAAGCAAATATGGAGAAAGGTGAAATGCGCGTAGAAGCGAATGTTTCTATTTCACCAGATAAAGATAAAAAGTGGAATGAATATGTAGAAGTTAAAAATTTGAATTCTTTCCGTAGTGTTGAGCGAGCTATCAAATTTGAGGTAGAAAGAATGGTAGAACTTTTTGAAACAGGGCATGAGTCTGAAATAGTTAAAGAAACTCGAGGCTTTGATGAATCTAAACAGAAAACATTTTCCCAAAGAAGAAAAGAGTCTAGTCATGATTATAGATATTTCCCTGACCCTGATTTGCCAAAAATGAAATTACATAGTGCATTTGATTTGGAAAAAATGGAGAAAGAATTACCAGAACTTCCTGTGGCCAAGCGGGCACGATATAAGAATGATTTTGGAATTAAAAATGAAGATATTGAAGCGTACATAAATGATATGACTCTCGGTGTATGGTTTGAGAATATTGCAAGAATTCTTGATAACAAAGAGAAAATAAAAATTGCCTCCAACTACATCACAACAGATTTTATTGGTTTAAAGAAAAATAATAAAGAGGTAAACATGCCAAGTGCCAAGAATATGGCAGAACTCGCCTCGATGATTATGGAAGGAATGATAAGTTCTCGCGGAGCGAAGGACATCTTAGCTATGATTGTAGTGAAAGATCAAGCCCCAATGAAAATTGCTCTTGAAAAAGATTTGTTACAAAAGAATGATGTAGGTGTATTAAAAGAAATTGCACAAAAAATTATTGATGCAAATGAAAAAGTTGTAGCTGATTATAAGGGTGGTAAAGAACAAGCTTTAATGTCACTCGTGGGTCAAATTATGAAAGAAACGAAGGGAAGTGCTAATCCAGAAGTAGCTAGGAAGACTTTAATAGATTTGCTAAAATAGAAGGATGAAAACTCTGAAAGAATATATTCTAGATGCATCTTTAAAGAAAATTGCAGTAGGGCATTTCAATATTTCAAATATTGAAGCATTGCATGGTATTTATGCTGCAGCCAAAAAGCTTGGTGTGCCAGTAGTTATCGGTGTCTCAGAAGGTGAACAGGCATTTATTGGGCTTGAAGAAGCAGTAGCTCTTATACACACTCTCCGTGCGCGAGATAATTATCCAATATTTTTAAATGCGGATCATCATTCAAGTTTTGAATCTGTAAAAAAATGTATTGATGCTGGTTTTGATATGGTTATTATTGATGCTGCAAAATTACCTTTTGATGAAAATGTAACAGTGACTAAGCAATGTGTAGATTACGCACATGAAGTGAATACAAAAACAGGAAGACAAATTTTAGTTGAGGCAGAGCTCGGCTATATCGGTTCGGGTTCAGTTATTCGTGACTCAATCCCAGAAGGTGCCGGAGTGTTAACTACGCCAGAAGATGCTAAAAATTTCGTGCAGATGACTGGTATTGATTTATTTGCTCCATCTGTCGGAAGTATTCACGGACTCATTAAAACTGGTAAACCACACATTAATACCGAATTAGTAAAACAAATAAAAGACATTACTGGCATTCCTTTGGTGCTTCATGGTGGTTCTGGTTTGCGAGATGAAGATTTTATCAACGCTATTGCCGCGGGTATCAGCATGGTGCATATTAATAGTGAAATACGTCTTGCTTTTAGAGAAGCAGAAGAATTATTTCTTAAAAACAATCCGACTGAAATAACTCCTGCGAAAATTTTACAACCAGCAGTTGATGCTATTGAAAAAGTTGTTGAAGCCCGACTTAAACTTTTTAGTGGAATGAAATAGTATGGACCCTAAGCCACCCCAAATACTCATAAATAATAAAGATACAAAAAGGGAATTAACTTCCGAAGAAAAAGAAATTTTCAATTCTTTTGAAAATATTCCTTTTTTAAATGAAACAGATAAAAGTAATTTTCTGCTTGTTTGGAGGGGGTTAAAAAGTGGTTCTGGGTTTTTTATAAAAATTGAAGATATTTTGTTTCTAGGAAAAATAAAAGAAATAATTGAGAAAGCCGGTTTGTTTTTTATTGATTTAGATCGAAAAGATGTTTCGAACCCCAATATCCCCTGTATGGTTTCTATTAATAGAGAAGATTTAGAACTTTTAGCGACATTGTGGCCGGATGATCATATAAATGATCCACGTGTATATCTTGAACTTGGCAGAATATATGGATATCCCAAGACGGCTATTGATGCTTTTGATAAAATTCATAATTCTTCTTCGGGCCACCTAGAATTAGAAAATGAATTAACATTAAGTTCACAAGAAAAAAGACAAAAAATCCCCAAACAGCTTTTAGCTTTTGCCAAATTTGTTTTTTCTAGAGAACATTGGGGAGAAGAATTAGAAACAGTTAAAAAATGGGCAGAAGAAATAAAATTAATTGATCCTGAATTATATAACACTCTTTCTACTCGAGGTTTTTAAAATTAAAATATGAAAGACGAAATAAAAAAGATATTTAAAGGTGATGTGGAAGATGGTGAAGAGACACTTTTGAAATACTCACATGATGCGAGTATTTTCGATATTCGGCCGAAGGTTGTGGTTTTTCCGAAAGATTCACAAGATGTACAGAATTTAGTGAAGTGGGTGAATGAAAATAAAGAAAAATACGAAGGTCTTTCAATTACTGCACGTTCTGCGGGAACAGACATGTCTGGTGGAGCAGTGGGGGAATCTATTATTATGGATTTCACTCGTTATATGAATAAGTTGATAGATTTTAATGTTGGAGCGATGTCTATTACAGTTCAACCTGGAATGTTTTATCGAGATTTTGAGAAAATAACATTAGATAAAAGCCTTATTTTACCGTGTTTTACAGCATCAAAGACAATAAATGCGATGGGTGGAATGTTTGGAAATAATTCAGCAGGTGAGAGAACTTTGAAATATGGTAAGACTGAAGATTATATTTTAGAAACAAAAATTGTTTTTGAAGATGGTGTTGAAAGAATTGTGAAACCAGTTTTCGTTAGTGAAATTTCTAAACAGGAGAAAATGTATCGTGACGTTTATGCTTTGTTTAAAAATAATGAAGAAGAGATAAAAGAGGCAAAACCGAATGTCACAAAAAATTCTTCCGGTTATTATATTTGGAATGTGGTGTATCAGATTGCAAAGAATTCTCCCAGCGGAAGGTTCCATCCCCTGGATGGAGGAAAGCAGGAGAATTCTTTGCAATCTGAATTCATTTTTGATTTAAATAAATTGTTAGTCGGTTCACAAGGAACTCTTGGGATAGCGACGGAAATTACTTTTAAACTTGTTCTTGAGCCTAAATATACTCGACTGGTTGTTATATTTTTACGAGATATGAATATAGTACCGAACTTGGTGAATCATATCTTGAAATTTAAACCACAATCCCTTGAATCTTATGATGATAAAACATTTCTTTTAGTTCTCAAATATATTAAAGATTTTGCGAAGCTTTTGGGTCTTAAGAATCTTTTTAAACTTGGTTTTTCTTTTTGGCCCGAGGCGCTTATGACTCTACGACATGGTTTTCCCAAACTTGTCCTTCTTATTGAATTTACAGGAAGTACACAAGAAGAAGCGGATAAACAAGCGAAAATCGCTTTGAAAGATTTGGAAACCATTCAGGGTATTGGTATCCGTTTGACTAAAGACGAATTTGAAATGAAAAAGTATTGGACCATACGTCACGAGGCTTTTAATCTTATTCGTTATCATTTGAAAAAAGTTAAGTCTAAACCTTTTATTGATGATGTAATAGTTCGCCCAGAAAAATTACCAGAATTTATTCCCGCTCTTTATAAAATTCTTGGAGAATATAAAAACAGGATGACATTTGCTATTGGTGGACATTCTGGTGATGGAAATATGCATATATATACTCTTGTAAATCCGAAAGACCCAAATCTGAAAGAGATGATTATAGATGTAGCAGATAGAGTATATGATTTAGTTATTAAATTGGGTGGGTCAATTACGGCTGAACACAATGATGGCCTTATTCGTACACCTTATTTAAATAAGATGTATAGTTCTCATATGATTCAAATTTTTAGTGAAATTAAGCAAATTTTTGATAAAAATAATATCTTTAATCCAGGCAAGAAGGTGGCTTCGTCTGATGGTCAAGGCACCAAAAAATATCTGACTTCTCACATTACGATTGAGCATTAATTTGCTTTTTTAAAATTTTTCTATATAATTGCATTTATGTTTTCAATCAAAGCTAAAAAGAGAGATGTAGGAGCTGATTCTACTGAATTACGAAAAAAAGGAGAAATCCCTGCTGTTTTTTATGGTGCAAAAAATCCATCTACTTCTATAACAATTTCTAATATTGAATTTAAAAAGATTTGGCTTAAAGCTGGAGAATCTTCGACTGTTGCTATAGCTATGGAGGATGGTAAAAATGTTGATGTTCTTATACATGATGTTCAAGTTGATCCTGTTACTGATGAACCAACCCATGTAGACTTTTTAGTTATAGATATGAATAAGAAAATCAAAGTTCATGTAGAACTTGCTTATGAAGGCGTATCCGAAGCTGTAAAATCAGGTCTCGGAACACTTGTTAAGGTTCTTCATGAAGTTGAAATAGAAGCACTGCCGAAAGATTTACCACATACTTTGACTGTTGATATTTCTAAGTTAGTTACTGTTCAAGATCAAGTTTTTATCTCAGATATTAAATTACCACAAGGTGTGGAGATAGTTACAAAATCTCACAATGTTGTTTGTTCTATTGCCTTACAAGTAGAAGAAAAGGAAGAGGTAACTACTCCGGTTGACCTATCTGCTATCGAAGTTGAAAAGAAAGGTAAGAAAGAAGAAGAAGGTGCAGAGAGTGCTACTCCAGCCCCTGAAGAGAAGAAATAATCTTCTAAATTCATGTATTTTGTGTTAGAATAAGAGTTATGACAAGAAAGAAAGTCATAACTTTTTTTGTTTTTATGTTCATAATTGTAAGTACTATGGGAACAACGAAAGTCTCTGCTTTTGATTGTTTAACTTTAACCACAGCCTCAAATCAATCTGATAAGGATTATTGCAGAACCGAACTTACTCAAATAGAATCTCAGTTGGCAGATTTATTGGCTAAACAAAAAGAACAACAAAAACAGACAGGAACGTTAAAGGGTGATGTTGATTATCTTACTAGTCAAATCAATACTTTGAAAACAAAGATAAAGGCACGAGCCCTTGCTATAGCGCAACTCAAAGTAAATATTACAGAGAAAGTAAGTAGGATAAAATCTCTCACTAGTAAAATAGATAGAGAGCATGAATCTCTTGCACAATTGTTGCGTAATACAAATGATTTTGATAATGAGAATTTAGTACATTTGATTTTATCTGATGATAGTGTGTCTCAATTTTATAGTGATTTGGAATCATATGATTCTATCAAGAAAGCTGTTAAAGCTTCTGTCGATGTAATTAATGGTGTAAAAACAGAAACAGAAGTTCAGAAGAAGGATCTTGAGAAAAAACAAAATGCCGAAACAGACGCCAAAGCAGAGCTTGAAAGTGCTCAGAAAACTGTGGCAAAATCAGAAGCGGACAAAAAACAACTTTTAGCTATTTCAAAAAATAAAGAAATTGAATATCAGAAATTAGCCGCGGAAAAAAAGGCGAGAGCAGATAAAATCCGAAGTGCATTGTTCGCTTTGGCTGGTATTTCTACAAAAATTGAATTCGGCACAGCTCTTAGATATGCAAATGAAGTTCGAGATCAAACGAGTATTGATCCAGCATTTTTACTTGCGATACTTACTCAAGAAAGTAATTTGGGTTCAAATGTGGGGCAGTGTTATCTTTCTGATATTATGACTGGTTCTGGAGTTGGTAAAAATACTGGTATTAATTTTTCAAATGTTATGAAACCAACACGTGATGTGGAACCATTTATGGAGATAACTAATGCTCTTGGTTTCAATGCATTTAATACAGCTGTTTCTTGTCCTATTGCTGGGGTTGCTGGTTGGGGTGGTGCTATGGGACCCGCACAATTTATTCCTTCAACATGGAAGCTTTTTGCCGATCGTTTAAAATCTGCACTTGGCCACTATGCTAATCCATGGTCACCAGAAGATGCGTTTATGGCTTCAGGAATGTATCTTACTGATTTAGGATCCAGGGGTACAAGCGTAAGTGCTCAGAATAAAGCCGCATGTAGATATTATGGTTCTGGTGGGTCATCATGTTCTTATAGTCGTAGTGTTCAGAAATTAAAATCTACTATTCAATCCAACATTGACTTGCTTTCAAGCTAAAATCGTGATAATCTGTTTGAGTTATGAAAAAAGATATACATCCAAAATTTGATTTGAAAACAAAAGCAACCTGCGCATGCGGAGCGGTATTTGAAGTTGGTTCTACTATGGGAGATATAAAAATGGAAATTTGTTCACAATGTCACCCTTTCTATACTGGTAATGAAAAGATCATGGACACAGCTGGACGTGTTGATAGATTCAATAAACGTAAAGCAGCAACTCTCTTAAAGACTAAAGCTAAAAAATAAGCAAAATAAAGGGGTGAAAATAATTATGTAGCCGGAAGGTTCCATCTTTTAGATGGAGGAAAGGCAAATAATTATTTTCACCCCTTTTGTAGTATAATTTTATTGAAAGATTTTTTATGGATTTTGATTTAAATGAATTAAAAAAGGACCACAATACTAATTATTTAGCGGGAATGCTAGAGAAGCTTTTGCGTGAAGAAGCAGAAGTTAGAGAGATGTTAGATAGTGATGAAACTCTTCATGAAATGGCTGCGAAGGAACTAAAATATATACAAGAACAAAAAGATAGT
>JAYSNU010000073.1:0-4402 GCA_043723545.1 Candidatus Nomurabacteria bacterium
CGGTTTATCGGTGGAGATGATTCGGGAAAGATTACAGATATAACAGAAAAGACAGGTTCGACTTATTGGAAATATCAATATGTACTGGGAGATTATGAAATCAATTCCATTGAAGAAGAAATATCTCTATCGGGTAAAGAGGTCGATGTAACTATTGACGGTAAGGTTTACAAAGCAATAATAAAATGAAAAGATATAAATTCCTAAAATTAGTCGATGGTCAAATAAAATCTGATAAGGGTGATTGTATTTGGAAACTTAATAAATGGAAACACACAGATAAGATAGACATGTGCAATTCTGGTTTTCATTGTTCCAAAGAGCCATGGCAGGCATTTTCGTATGTTCAAGGTGAGATATTAGCAGAGGTAGAATACAAAGGTGAATCAATTGTTAGTGACAATAAAGAGGTTTATTCTGACATGAGGATTATAAAGACTTGGAAGTGGCAAAAGAAAGACTCAGTTGCTCTGGCAATTTATTCCGCAGAACTTTGTATTGATATTTTTGAAAAGAAATATCCTAATGATAAACGTCCAAGAGAGGCAATAGAGTCAGCTAAGAAGTGGTTATTGGAACCTACAGAAGAAAATAGGAAGTCGGCAGAGGCGAGGGCGAGGGCGGCGTGGTCGGCGGCGGCGAAGGTGGCGGAGGTGGCGGAGGTGGCGGCGTGGTCTGCGTCGGCGGCGGCAGAGGCGGCGGCATGGTCGGAGGCGACGGCGATAGCGACGGCGAGGTCTACGTCGAGGTCTGCGTCGGCGGCGGCAGAGGCGGCGGCATGGTCGGCAGAGGCGACGACAGAGGCGGCGTTGACGACGGTGTGGGAGGCGGCGGAGTCGGCTATGGCATCGAAGAAAAAAGAAGTCTTTACTAAAATCTCTAAATGGTTTGATTCTCACATAAAAGAATTAGAAATATATGGATAAAAAAATTATAAAAGAAGACGCTTGATTAGAAGTACAATAAAAAGACAACTATTTTTAACTAATTCAAGTGTGAAATTATCAAATTAGTTCAATAAGCAAATGAATATATGAAAGAAACAATCAAAGAATGGGAACAAGAAACCAATAAACTTGCTAAACACTTCTCTACAAAGTATTTTGGCAATTACACAGATTCTTATTGGATAGCATCTGACATTGGCGGCATATTCTTTATCAATGATTATTTCTTTAATCTGAAAGATATGGTGGATTTTATAAAGTACGGATATTCCGAGAAAAAGATGTTTGACTATTATGACAAAGCTCTTGTAGCTTATCAGAAAAAAGAAAATCCAATTTGTATCAGAGATTTTATCAAATTAGAGCAATAATAAAATGAACAACATCATTAAACAATTCAGAGAGAAATTCGGGTCTATTAGGTCTATTAAAGAACACGATGAAAATATACCTTTCTTTGCAAAGGATATAACAAAAGACATCGAATCCTTTATCATAGATGCTTTGAAAAAAGCATACAAAAGAGGTTATCAAGATAACAATTCTCATTTAGATGAAATAGTAAAAGAAGCTATAAAACTACATGACAATAAGCTTATAGAAAAAATCAATACTAGAACGATTGACCTAAAAGCGAGAGAAGAAAAGATGGCGGTCGTTTATGAACATGACCAAGATATGATTGACCAAGATACGGAGGAATGTCGTCAATATAATATTGGACTTGAACGTGCAATCGAAATAATAAAGTCTGAGTAATCAAATGAGCAACATCATCACCAAAAAAGAAGAACTAACAGGTAGACTAAAAAAGTTTTTGAGTTGTACTCTGTGCAAGCCAAACAGGGGTGAGAACACTAAAAAAGGGTGTAAACACTTTCAGAAGTCATGGAAAGCAAAAGGTAAGAGTAAAAAACAGTTTATTAAATAAATATATGACTAAATATAAACGAGTAAAACAAGATTCTGTTGAAGCAATCAGAGACTTTGCTACGAGATTGCGTGGTGTTTTAGCCGACAAAAAGCTTTGGTCATACAATGAAATTGATTTACGAATAGAGTGGTTATTAAATGATATTACTAACACGTCGTGGGGGAAAAATTGGACAGACGATTAAATAACAAAAATATATGGGAACAAATTATTACATCAAAACAAAAAAGTGTCCGACTTGTGGTCATAAACCAGAGGGCTTACATATAGGAAAATCATCTGCTGGGTGGAAGTTTTTATTCCAATTGTATAGAGATTTCTATTCTAACATTGAAACATTAAAAAAGTTTCTGAAAGGAAAACAGATTGAAAATGAATATGATGAACCTATTAGTAAGAAACAATTCTGGAAAATGGTTGAGTACAAACAAAAGATTACCGACCCGGTTTCAGAACAGGACATAATGAAAATAGACGGTTACAGTTTTTATGATAGAGAGTTTTCTTAATTATTAAAATAATATAAAAATATGAAAAAAGAATCAGTAGAACATCTTGTGACAGTTATCGGGGCTTTTCTTGAAAAACCAACAGGAAATATTGAATCTGACACATTCAATTACAATAGAGCGGTTACATATGTTAAGGAATGGATAAAATATCGTATGCCAATTATTAAATAACAAAAATATATGACAAAAGAAATTAAGATAAACAACGAGATGGAAGTGAAAAAGAAAGTATTGGAATGGGCAAATGATAATTTGACTATGGTTAGGAGTGATGAATACTACAAAGCCATGAATAACTTAAAAGAATTTATTAAAAAACTATGAAAAAAGAGATATCACTTTGTAATTCTTGTCACTGCATGACACATACCATTAAAGGAAAATGCGGAAAATGCGGTATGGATAAGCTGAAAAAGGTCTATACTACTTAAATGAAAGAGGAAACTTTCCAAATGGAAAGTTATCCACTTTTAAATAGTTTGCTTTTTATTTAGAAGTGATATAATTATATTTATGAAAGTCGCGAAATTAAAAAATAATATTTGTAGTTACAAATTAGTATCTAAGAGTTTTTCTCGCGACTTACTCTTAGGTACTAATTTGTGTTTATAAATTACTAGCACAAAAGGGCGGTAGTCGTCCGCCCTTTAAAACACAAATTACTAACTTCTCAATACTATCATATTGAGATAAAAAAGCAATATGGATATAGAAATCAATGGAGAACATGGTGATAGATACATCACCATAAAAGTAAATTGGGGATATTACTATGATATTTCTCCAATCATTGCCATAGGAGACCCAACAAATAAGCCTTGTTGTGGTTCAGTTTGGGGCTGGATAAATCATCTCAGACCGAAAGTTTGGTGGTCAAAAGACTTAGAAGAAAGACTCCTAGTTCTAGCCAAAGAGATTATCAACGAAAATAAAAACTAAATAAAAATATGAAAGAACTTATAGTTAGTGGGAATATCAATGATAGGTCATACCAAATAGATATGGAGATATTTGAAAAAATACTAAAAGCAAAAGATACTGAAAATATAAGCAATATGATTGCTCTATACAGTTTCTATTGTTATTCAAACAAGTTTCAAAAAACCAAAAAAATCAAATCAATTGCCAAAGAACTAGGTTGGGAAGAATCAAAAATAGTTATAACAAACAAAAGTCTTATTAAAATCGGTTTAATTAATAAAATAGGAACAGAAATATATGAAATACTTTCAACCAGGCTCTTTTAAAACAATACCCAATATAAATCACATAAAAGGATTAAAATCTCAAATACAGAGCGTTTATATCTGGATATGCACTCATTTAGATGATAATTTAGAATGTTTTCCATCAATAAACCTTCTTGCAAAAGAAGCAGGAGTAGATAAAAAAACTGTATTTAAATGTATCAAAGAACTTGAAAATATAGGTATCTTAGAAAAATTCCAAAGAAAAGCTGGGAAAATAATGTCTAGTAATCTATACCGTGTTATATTAAAAGATGATATTAATTCATTGTCTAGTACCCTAGTGGGTGAAACAACCCTACCTAGTACCATTCACGGTACTACACCCACCCCCTCAGATGGGTCTGTAACTATATCCAATATAACTATATCCAATAACACAAGCGATTTTCCAGAAAAAATCGCGGAAGAGAGTATTTCTTCTAAAAATCAGTCTTCTTTGGTTTGTGATGGTGTGAACTCCCCCCAAAACCCCGAAACCCCCTCTTTTGAGGAGTGGTGTGCTTTAAATGGTTATTCTGAAGATGAATTCTATTCCGAGGATAGCGGTCCTGAAGATGGTTTCTCAAAGGATGGTAAACAGGCAAAGTCAAAACCTGTAGTAAAAGCCGAGTACGATAAGTTTGTAAAGTCAAAAAATAGTAAAGTAAAAGTTATTGACCCTATTATCCAAGTGTTTTCTTTATTCAAAGAAATAAATTCTGCTTCAGATTCTTGGTATCAAAATACTACTCAAAGAAAAGCTGCTAAATTCTTATTTGA
>JAYSNU010000074.1:0-4742 GCA_043723545.1 Candidatus Nomurabacteria bacterium
ATTGTTCCAACATTTCCAGTATTTTCTTGAATTTGTGGACATACTGCTTGTCTATATTCATATTTGGGATAAAAAGAAGCATCTGTTGTTTTTATATCTTTATCCTCCACGCCCTTAGCTTTCAATATATCTAGAGCCTTTTTCTCTATAAGTGCGACACTAGCTTGCGCATCTTTAATGGTTGAAGCATCTTTGCTAATTGTAAAAGAAATATTAGCGATATCGGGAACAGCAGTAACTTCACCATGGCCAGTAAAAGAAATCACATTTACATTTTTATCGTTCTCTACACCATATCTAATTTCAGAATAAATTTTTAAAGCAAAGAATACAGTTAAAATTAGAAGAAACAAACCTAAACTTTGAGATAACTTTTTTATATATTGATTTTCCATATATTTTATTTTTTAATTCCTAATAATTCGACGTCAAAAGAAAGGGTAGCGTTAGGTGGTATTACTCCCCCAGCACCATTCTCTCCATAAGCAAAAGCGGGTTCGATCGTAAGATTTCTCTTTTCTCCCACTTTCATACCAGCTACACCAATATCCCATCCTTTTATAACCATTCCGGAATCAAGAGTAAAAACAAAAGGTTGTACATGCCCAAATTTTGGATCTACATTAGAATCAAAAGTGGTCCCATCAAGTAATTTGCCAGTATAATTCATGGCAACGGTATCTCCAGATTTTGCTTCATTACCAGTTCCTTCTTTTAAAACTTTTATTGTAACTCCTTGTATTTTTTGTGTGTTTTCCATATTTTTATTTATTTCTACACCAGACAATGCATTAGCAGTAGCGGGAGCGTTAGTTGTACTTCCTTTTCTATTAATAGTTATGTAAACTAAAAAACCAATAACCACAAGCACAATGAGAACCCAAACCACCATATTTCCTTTATTTTTATTTTGCATAAACTAAAAACTATAAAAATTAATTATTCTAATAAGCTCATTATACACAAAAAGAAACCTACATCAAATTGACTTCTGGAATGAGTTTAAGGTCAAATTTATCTTCAACACATTTGATTATTTGAAATGCTAAATCTTTTATTTCATTACCAGTTGCGCCACCATTATTAACCAATACTAAAGATTGTTTTTCATATACACCCGCATGACCAATACTTTTTCCCTTCCATCCACATTGTTCAATAAGCCAACCAGCGGGTATTTTAATTAAGCCGTCTTCTTCAAAATACGGCACAGTCCCATATTTTTCTAAAAAACTTTGAAATTTATTTTGTTCCATAAAAACGTTCTTAAAAAAGCTCCCGGCATTACCAATAATTTTTGGATCTGGTAATTTTGCTTTTCTTATACTAATTACTGCATCACTAATATCCCTAGAAGACTTAATCTCTATTTTATTTTTCTCTAAATATTCCGCTAAAACTTTATACGTAACATTTTTTTTACTCTCTTTATTTAATTTTACAGTTATTGCTGTTATAAAATATTGACCCTTGAGCTTGTTTTTAAAAATACTATCTCTGTAACCAAGCTCGCATTCCTCTTTTGAAAAAATCTTTTTCTCTCCACTTAAAATACTATAAGCTTCAACGTTTTCTAAAATATCCTTTAATTCTACGCCATAAGCACCGATATTTTGTATCGGAGCGGCACCAACAGTACCTGGAACAAGTGAAAGATTCTCCATGCCCCAATAATCACAATCAACCGAAAACAGAACAAGATCATGCCAAGATTCACCCCCCATAGAACGAATAAAAACATTTAAATTATCTTCTTTTAAGATTTCTATTCCTTTTAATCTATTCAAAATAACTATTCCTTCAAAATCTTTTGTAAACAAAATATTGCTACCACCACCTAAAAACAATCTCTCATTATTTTTAAATTGAGATTGGGAAAAAAGTTCTTTCAAATCATCTTCATTTTTTATTTCAACAAAAAATTTAGCCCGCACAGATATACCGAATGTATTTAAATTAGTTAAATCATAATTCTCAAAAATTTGCATATATTATAGAAAAAGGAAAATTACCGTACTAATACTGACGACACTCAACAATATCACCGAAAACCAACCCAAAAAATTGGTAAATTTTTGATTTTTAAATTGCCCCATTATTTCTCCATTGCCACTTATCTTCACAATAAAGAACAAAACAACTGGGGAAATTATACCATTGAAAACAGCTGAATAAATAAGAGTTTTTATTGGATCAAGTCCAATAAAATTTAATCCTATTCCTAAAATCATCGCTAATATAATCACTCCATAGAAAGAATAGGCATTTTTAAGTTTTCTATAAAGTCCTGTTTTCCAATTAAAAGTTTCAGCTAGGGCGTAAGAAGCAGAGCCAGCAAGAACTGGGATTGCCAAAAGTCCTACTCCTATAATTCCAATCGCGAATAACATGAAAGCAAAATCTCCAGCAAATGGTTTAAGGGCCAAGGCTGCATCTGCTGCTGTTCCGATATTCGTAATACCATTTGCAAATAATGTCACAGCTGTAGTTGCAATTATAAAAAACATAATAAGATTAGAGAAAAACATTCCGGACCAAACATCTATTCTCATCTCATGAATGTCTTTACTTGTATTAAGATTCCGTCTTACTTCTTCGGTCTTCTCTCCTTTTAATATCTGTTCTTCTACTTCCTGTGAAGTCTGCCAAAAAAACAAATAAGGCGATATGGTCGTTCCGAAAGCTGCACAAATTAAGATAATCTCATTTTTAGAAAAAGAAATACTGGGTATTACTAAATGTTTTAATACATCTCCCCAATTAATAGATACAGAAAAGGCTGAAAATACATAGGCAAAAAGAACTAAAGCAAGATATTTAAGATATTTTGAATATTTTTTATAAGAAATAAAAATCTGGAGTAAAAGACTCAAAATAGCAAAAAACAAAACTAGAAAAGTAAAGCTCACTGCCGGAAAGATAAGTTGTGTCCCTTTAGCCATCGCCCCGAGATCAGCCCCGATATTAAATATATTAGCAAAAAGAAGAAGTATGGTGCAAAAATATAAAAGATTTTTTGAAAAATGTCTCTTAATATTTGTAGCCAACCCCACTCCAGTAGTAAGACCAATGCGAGCACACATTTCCTGTATCGCGCCCATTAAAGGAAAAGAGAAAAGGGAAAGCCAAATCAAATTAAAACCACGAGAAGCACCCATTTGAGAATAAGTAGCTATACCAGATGGGTCATCATCAGCTGCTCCAGTAATAAGTCCGGGACCAAGAGTCTTCCAATAATTACCCAACTCTTTTACTGGCTTCTCATTTTCAATATCATTTTTTATTTCAGAACCAACTTCAACACTCTTTTCGAGTATCTCAGCGGGAGCACTAAAAATTTTCTCTAAAAGACTTCTTTTCATTATTCTCTAAGTATATGTATAGTCCCATCTTTATGCAATTTAATAACTTTGGAGGCTTCTCCCCCTCTCTCTCCGCCATCCACATACAAATCAACTGATTCATGAAAATAATTTTTTGCTTCATGTATATTATTTGCAGGCGATAATCCCTCCAAGTTTGCAGAAGGCGCGATGAGTGGACCAGTTTCTTTTAACAACTCTAATAATCCCATCTGTTTAGGCATACGGAAGGCTAGTGTTTGTGTTCCACGGTGCAAATAAAATAACTTTTGATCTATACAATCAAGAACAATACTTACTGGACCTGGCCAATATTCTTTTGTTTTTTCTTTTTGCTCGTTTGACAAATGAACAGAAAATTTCTCCAAATCTTTAATATCACCTATTAATATAATACAAGGTTTATCATCTGCTCTTTTTCTAACATCATAAATACGATTTACGACATTACTATTCAAAGCATTACCCACAATGCCATAAATAGTATCTGTGGGCATAACTACCACTTTATTATTTAGAAGCATTTTTATTAAATTTTTATCATTCCATACCATGGAAATAATTGTACTATTAATATATAATAAACCCAATTATCAATAAGTATCAAAATATGAACGAATTGCTAAAATTTTTTAACAAACTAGAGGACAAAGTCAGAGGCAAATTAAGTCATTATCCAAAAATATACGCATCCATAGGTGCCGTTGGTGTTATCCTATTTTGGCGTGGATTATGGCACTTGGCTGATGACTCAAACATGAGTTCAATTATTTCTCTTGTAATTGGAGCGATAATCCTCCTTGTCACTGGAGTATTTGTATCATCTTTCATAGGAAGTAGACTCATTATCACTGGTCTCGTTGGAGAAAAAAAACTTACCGAAAAAACGGAAGAAGAAATAGAAACCGAAGAAACACAACTTAAAAATTTACAAAATACTTTAAAAAGAGTAGAAGAAAAACTAGAAGACATCGATAAAGATGTTCACACAAAGAAATAAGACCAACAAAAGGATGGGTGATACTGGATTCGGGGTCAAGTTTCTAATTCGCTACGCTCATAAGAACTTCCTCCCCAGGCTCGGCGACAAGCACTCACTTCGTTCGTCTTGTGTACCGCCTCCGCCTTTCTCATCCCTGTAGGCACACCAAAAATATATTTCAAAATGTAATTACATTTTTTTATTATTTTTGGGTGCCTACAGGGATTCGAACCCTGACTAAGAGCTCCACAAGCTCTAGTGCTAACCATTACACCATAGGCACCATGTTCATATAACTTAACAAAAAAAGTTAAGTAATGCTAGTTATACGTGTGCCCAGGGGGGGACTCGAACCCCCATGCCTTGCGGCGCTACCACCTCAAGGTAGTAAGTCTACC
>JAYSNU010000075.1:0-8941 GCA_043723545.1 Candidatus Nomurabacteria bacterium
CCTGCTTCTCCTAAATTGATGTTTTTATATGGTCCCTCTTTGAGTAATCTGTAACCCTCAGCTAGAGACTCCATCATTCCATATTCTATTGCATTGTGAGTCATTTTCACGAAATGTCCTGCACCACTTTCTCCGAAATGATAATAGGCTCCTTCTGGTTTTGCTAATGTTTTAAGTATAGGTTCAATTTTTAAGAAAGATTCCTTATCTCCACCCACCATCATAGCAAAGCCATTTTTATAACCCCAAACACCACCACTAGTGCCTACGTCGAGATATACAGAATCCAATCCTTTTACTTTTTGTTCTCTTTTTTGTGTTAAGCGAAAATCTGAATTGCCCCCATCTATGATGATACTTCCTTTCGGTATTAGTTTCATCCAGAGATTTAATTCTTCATCCATTTTATCTGATGGTAACATTAGCCAGAAAACGTTTTGGTCTACACCGAAAGCAGAAACAACTTCCTCTTTTGTATAAGCACCTACCATTCCTAATTTTTTATATTCGTCCACTGTTTCTGCGTGTAATGAATGAGCGATGACGGTGAAATTATCTTCGTGAAGTTTCCTAGCTATTTGTCCTCCCATTTTTCCTAAACCAATGATTGCTATTTTCATGTATTTATTTTTTATCTGTAAACATTGTTAATAAAGGGACTTTTTTTAATATTTGTGCTGGTTGTTCGTTTAAATCTACTACTTTATTTTTTAATTTTTCCAATGTCGGCCACTTGTCTTGTCCTTTGGCGAAAATTACGGCTTCGTCGAGTTGTATAATTGCTTTTGGCGTCATAGTAATACGCTCGAATTTTTCTGTTTTATAAGTGTCTGCTAAATTGGGGGAATTGACGGCACTGGTGTCTGGCAATATGCCTGCTGTATGTCCGTCGGCACCGATACCGAAGAGTCCAATTTTATAAGAATCTTTTTTAAATTCTTCGTGGAGTTCTTCATTAAATTTTTGTGTTGTGGTATTTGCATCGTCTCCAGTTAAAATTGGGATAAGTTTTGCTCCCTTAATATTGAATCCTTGTCCTATGAGTTGTTGCCAATTTGAATCTGTGTGATTTATTGGGCCATATCTTTCGTCAGTTAACATAACGGTTAAATTATTAAAAGTATTTTCTTTTAGAATTTCTGCTATTTTAAGAGCAACCTGAATAGACGATCCACCAGTAACAAAAAGTAAGATATTTACCCCTAGTTTTGTTTTTTGATGAATTATAGTAGCTATAAAATTGGCAGCTTGTTCTATTTTTTCCATATTTTGATTTTAGCAAAGTTGAGTATTTTCACCTAATTAGATGCTGGTGTTGTTAGTGTTGTTGGTATTGCAGTATTTTTTAAATATTGTTCAATGTTTTTCTGATGTTCTTCATAGGTTAATGCGCAATGAGTCACGCGTTCTTTATCGTGAAGATAATATAAACAATCTGTGACAGTTGGGTTTAAGACTGCTTCAATAGCTGGTATCCCTGGATTTGCTATTGGATGTGGTGGAAGGCCGATATTTTTGTAGGTATTGTATGGAGAATTTGTTTTTTTCTCTGCTGTTGTAATTGGAGACCACCAACCTTTTCCACGATTGCCTCTGATGTATTGTAGGGTGGCATCTATACCGAGAGCCATCTTTTGATTTAAGCGATTGAATAAGATTCCAGCGATGAGTGGCATATCAGCATCGTTAGCCGCTTCTCTCTGCACAAGGGAAGCCATTGTCAGACCTGTGGTCCACTTCATATTTTTTTTACTAAATTGTGGAAGATAGGAAGTAAATTTTTCATTGAATTTGGTAGTTAATCTTTTTGCTACCGCTACTGGTGTTTCTGCAATTGGAATTAAATATGTATCAGGAAAATAAACCCCCTCGATGTAATCGTTTTTTGTTTTTGTATATGTAAGCCAGGTACTTTTTTTAGTTTTAGTCCAGTTTAAATTAGTGGCGAGTAGGTCTGCTATTTCTTCTTTGCGCAAACCGGGAGGTATCACTACCCACGCCATATATGGTTTTGCATGGAGCATCTTTGATATTTGAGCGGGGGACATAGTGAGAGTAAACTTGTATGCTCCAGGCAAGATGTCGCCCCCTTTTTTTGAAAAGATTTTTATAAAAGCATCTTTGTCACTAATATATTTTTGATCCAAAAGACTTTGAAATATTTCATCTTGAGTGGTATTTAGTGGTGCAACGAATTTGTCTGGTGTGGGTGTATTAATAGTAGGATTTACTGTAGGTGTAGTATTTTGAGCCATTACAAATAAGGGTATAGTAATGCTTAATATCAATAAAGTTAAGATTTTGTGTTTCATATTTTGATTATATCATGGCTTCCTTGCTACTCTGTGAATTGGTTTAATCATTATAAAATGAGATAATGTGTTTAGTATGAAGTCATTTTTTTATAAATTTGATAGAAATTTTCTTGATTCTTTTGGGGGTTACAATTTAATTTATCATTTTATAGCCATTGTGTTCACATACGTTATTGTCGTTTCTAATTTTGATTGGAAATATTATTTATCTTTTAAAGATACTACTTTATATTATTTTTTATTTTCTGCTGCAGCTATTGGGGGACTTATGCCACTTTTGGCGCCTGTTGCTGTATGGATTTATGGTAAAACAAAAAATAAGTTAAAACTTTTAAATACTAGTTATGCTTTAGCTCAAGCTGCTATTTTGGGTTCTCTTATTTCTTCTTTATATAAAGCATTTACTGGAAGATTGCATCCGAGTTTGATTTCTCATCAAATAATAACAACTGATATTTCACATATTTTTCAATTTGGATTATTTCGGGGAGGAATATTCTGGGGTTGGCCCTCTTCGCATACTACTATCGCCTTCGCGATGGCATTCACTTTGTGGGCAATGTATCCAAAGAATAAAATAGTAAAAATATTTACATTTATTTATGCATTATATATAGGCATAGGAGTTTCGATGACCATTCATTGGTTTTCTGATTTTATTGCTGGTGCTTTTATTGGCACTGCTATTGGCTTGGTGGTAGGTAAAGCTTTTCTAGAAAAACAGTTTGTTTAATTTGGCACGAGTTTTCGGATTACTTTTTGCATGTCACTCTTTTTCTATGGTTAAATAATAAATAGTTTTATAAATAGAATAGAAGAATATGGTGAAAATAATCATAAATAGCAGTGGTGTTCTGTCATGAATAAAATCATTGGAAATATCTACTGAATGTCTCATCGTGTTTATTGGCCTAATGAATATGTCCCAACTATTAAATCTTTCAAACCTACCGAGGTATACCCCGAAGCTAGAAATAAAACATATAATAAAAATAGCAATTTCGGAATTAATTTTATTAAAATGATTTCTCATATATCGATGAATATGAAGTAGAGAAAGTATTCCTAGTAGTAAACCAATCCACCCAAAGAAAAATAAAAGTATACTGTCATACCATAACATTTGAGGGGAGCTCAGAACTAGATGTAATACGTCAGTTACTAGATATGGTGCATTTGGTAAGAATAAAATCCAGACGATAAAGACTGGAATGAAAACCTTGATGGATGTTTCTTTTTTTATAAAGTTTAAAGAAATAATATATGGAATCCAAGCTAAAAATAAATTCCAAGTTAAATACGAAAGACTGGTGGTGCCCCATATATCAAGTCGCGCCAGGTTGAAAGCGATAGCTACGAATGATACCAACATAAGAATTTTTGTTATTTTATGATTTTTCATTATTTTAATTATACTCTTTCACCAATTTGTTGTCTCCACATTGCATAATATAAGCCTTTTTTATCGACAAGTTCGTTGTGAGTGCCAGTTTCAGCTAGTAGGCCTTTTTCTAATACATAGATACGATCTGCATGCATGATGGTTGATAATCTATGAGCAATGAGTATGGTGATACGACTTGCTCCCATAGATACATCACGAATTGTTTTAGTTATTTCTTCTTCAGTTATAGAGTCGAGGGACGATGTCGCTTCGTCGAAAATAAGAATAGATGGTTTGCGCAAGAGTGCTCGAGCTATAGAGAGTCTTTGTTTTTCTCCACCTGAAACTTTTACTCCACCCTCACCGATGATTGTATTTATTCCTTGGCCAGCTCTTTGTAAAAGGGAAGATGCGGCGCTTTTTTCTAATGCTTCCAAGCATTCTTTTTCAGTTGCATTGGGATTTACGAAAAGCAAATTTTCTTTTATTGTTCCAGAAAAAAGTTGAGTGTCTTGAGTAACGAAACCGAATTGCGTTCGTAATTTATTTAGATTTAATTCTTTTCCAGAAATTTTATTGTATTTTACATTTCCTATTTTGGGTTCATATAGACCAACTAAAAGTTTAACTAAACTGGTTTTACCCGCACCAGAAGGGCCAACGAATGCTATAGTTTCTCCTGAGATAGCTTTGAATGAGATATTTTCTAAGGCTGGTTTTTTTGCACTATTGTATTGAAAAGAAACATTATTGAATTCAAGTGAAGTTATTTTGTCTATTTCTTTTGCGACAATTGGTACGGATTCAATTGGTGTGTCCATTATTTCTTTAAATTTTGCCAGAGAGACTTGGGCATCACGGTAATTGTTGATAACTGTCCCCAATTCTTGTAGTGGATTAAATATAAAAAAAGAACATATGTATAGAGAAAAGAATTGTCCGAAGGTGATGGTGTGATTGAAAACTAAAAAAAGAAGAAAAGCCATGATACTAGTGCGAATGAGATTAATCATTGTACCCTGAATGAAACTAATACTTCGAACATAACGTAGTTTTTTTAATTCTAATTTCAAAATTTGATCAGTGGTATTATTTAAGCGCGAGATTTCTTGATCTACTAGACCGAGACTTTTTACCAACTCAATATTTCTTAAAGATTCGGTGGTGGTTCCAGCAAGTGCAGCTGTTTCATTTAGAATTATTTTTTGAATTTTTTTAATTTTATTTGTGAGGACATAACTCATTATTCCTATTACTGGTATTGTGAGGCCGAACACTAAAGCCAGAACCCAATATATACGAAATGCATAAATTGTGACAAATATAAAACCAATTAGTGAAATAAAGAGTACGTTGATAAATGAAATGAGAAAAATTTCATTTGTTTTTCGAACATTTTGCAAGATACCGAGAGTTTCGCCACTGCGTTGATCTTCGAAAACAGCATACGGGAGAGCCAGAGAATGTTCTATGCCATCATTATAAATTTTAGCACCTAATCGTTGTGTGACAGTGTTTAGATAATAATCTTGAAAGTTTTTTGCTACACGTGAAATGAAAGCCGCTCCCACTGCCAGACTTAATAAAAATAAAACTCCACGCAAAAATTGCCCCAATGTGTATGTATCAAACTTTGTAGCATAATCATCAATTACATGACGAAAGATAATTGGGTCTAAAAGAGAAAAGACTTGATTTATAGATGCTAAAATAATGACCAATATACAAAGTTCCCAATATTTTTTTAAATAATTATAAACAATGGCCATATTTTGATTATAGTATTCTTATAACCCATCAGTCAAAGATATTTTTCAGCGGAGAGGCTTGAACTTTAATAAGATGATATTCTTCCATCTGGATATTGCATAGAAAAGAATGGGTTATATAATATATACATATGAAAAACTCTAATAAGGTTCTGGTGTTATTATCATTAGTTTTATTAGTATTTCCTATTCTAACGTTGGCCGCAGAATTCCGAGCAGGACAGCAAACATCTTTCGCCTCTTCAGAAAAAACAGCTACGAATCTGTATATGGCGGGCGGGACTGTGGTGAGCTCAGGAACTGCAGATAAAGATCTCCTTATGGCTGGTGGTACAGCACTAGTGTCTGGGCCAGTTACCGGTGATTTATTTATCGTCGGTGGCAATATCACGGTATTGAATCAAGTTTCTGGAGATCTACGTATTGGTGGTGGAAATATTATAATCAATGGAAATATCCTCGGTGATGCAGTCGTGGGTGGGGGACAAATAGTTTTATCTGGTAAAATAATTGGCGGAGACGTGGCAGCTGCCGGTGGAGCAGTCAGACTAGATTCTGAAGTCAAAGGGAATGTAAAAATTGCTGGTGGGGAAGTTTATATTAATGCACCTGTAGGGGGTGATGCAGATATCAAAGCTAACAAATTAACTTTAGGTCCAAATGCAGATATAAGGGGTAATCTTAAATATAGTGCAAATAAACCCGTCATCATAGAAGAAGGAGGCAAGGTTCGTGGAGAAACAGCTTTTACTCAATTAAAAGGACATGATGGAATTAATAAGGGTATGACTGCTGGGTTAATATTTGGACTCTTTACTTTTGTATTTGTGGTAAAATTCTTAATGTTATTAACTGCAGCTCTTATCTTCGGACTTGTTTTCCGTCGATATAGTAGAGAACTTGTAGAAAAAGCTACAGCTAATCCTCTTAAAGAATTAGGGCGAGGCGTTGTCACTCTTATTGTACTTCCAATACTTTCAATTATTCTTCTCATTACTATTATAGGAGCTCCATTCGGCATACTTGGGTTGCTTTCTTTCATAATGCTTTGCATTTTGGGAGCTGTGTTAACTCCAATATTTCTAGGTTCTCTTGTTTACAAATGGATATCTAAAAAACCAGATTATATTATCAATTGGAAAACAATATTACTTGGAATAGTGATTTATTTTATTCTCGGTTTGATACCCTTATTAGGTTGGGTTGTAAAATGTATTGCTGTGACAATTACTCTCGGCGCCGCTCTCAACATAAAGTGGCAAATACTAAAAGCTTGGAGATAAAAATATTTTCTATTGTATGATGTGAAGTGTAGATAAAACATTATCGAGTTAGTTTTCTTTTTTATCTTTATTATGATTATTATCATTCGGAGAATCAGGAGACCCAGCTCTCTCTATTATCGATTCCAATGCTCGTTTATTGGGAACTTTGTCATCTTCTCTTATATTTTTGATTTTCTCTGAATGTTTCTGAAGATTGAGTTCCAATGTTTTCTCTAAGTCTTTTTCTATAGTGTTTCCGCCATCATTTCCTTTCTTATCTTCCTCCCCTTTTTTTATTTTTTTGACATTTTGGTCAAAATCACTCAAATTATTATTAATATTTTCTTCTATTTTCTTTGTGTTTTCTTCCGTAAGTCTACCTTTTTCAGCCAACTTTTCAAATTCAGTTATTCTTTTTTCTATTTTGTTAATATTGTTCTCAGCTCTTTTTGCTGGACTTTTATATACAAAATCGGGAATTTTTTCCACCACATTGGTCTTGATAGCATAAAGTAAGTCTCCTGGTAAGGCGTCCAGAGAAGCGAATACGGTAGTAGTAATTAAAAATACAACGAAGACAGAAAATACTAAGACAAATGATTGTTTGTTTTTTAATAAAAACGAAAATCTGAAGAAAGGACTTGATATAGGATAATTTATTTTTACATTTTCATCGTCTTTCTTTATGGTATTTAAGATACGATTAAAAAGATCCTTTTTTTCTTGATCTGATAACTTCATATTTTTTAATTTTTTAAATTCATTTATTTTCATTTTATATATGAAGTTTTAATTTTAGTAAATGAAGGCCACGATTGATGCGTACAGAAACTACATTGGTTGATTCTCCTATAATTACTGCAATTTCTTTCGGTGTTAATTCTTCTACAAATCGTAAATAAACCACTTCTCTGTATATCGGTTCCAATGTTGTAATCTTTTCTATAGCCATTTTTGCCTCTAGTATCGTATCCATGCCAATCAAATTTCCCGAAAACATATCTAAAAAAATTTCAGTATCGCTAGACTCCTCTTCTTTAAAACTTGGCAATGGTATACTTTTCTTTTTTTTATACCAGTCTATCACAAGATTTCTGGCTATACGGTACAGCAGAGCTTTTGGATTTTCGACTTGTTCCTTTTGTAATACCTGCCAAAAATGCAAATATGCGTCTCCGACGATATCTTTCGCTTGTTCATGGTCAGATACTCGGTAAAAAACAAAACGAAACAAGCCGTCAACGTTGTCGGCATAAGTTTTTTCGAAGATTTTTGTTAAAGGTGGTTTCATATTCTAAGACGATTGATAACCTCAATCCTTACTATTTTAGCATTAAATGATAGGGGATTGGCACACTCTGTAAGTATCTCGACTCTGTATCGTCTATATCTGTAGAGAGGGTAACCTTTCCTATCTTCTCTAAACATTATCAATTATTAACTAACAAAAAACATTATGAAAAGTATAAAAAATGTGTTGAAAGGGTTTTTGGTTTTAGCTTTATTAGTGGGAGCTTTCGCAACCCAAGTACAAGCAGACAACAATGCTAATGAAAATGGTTTCCTTAATTCTAAAGCTTCCATAAAAGCTGAAGGCTTAATGAAATTAAGTTCTACAACTAGTGTCGTTATGGGTAAAGAAGGTCTTATCCAAGTAATGGGTGCTAAGGTCGTCTCTGTAAGTGGAAACGATATTAATGTATCAGTTCTTTTCGGCAATAGTCCTCTTAATTTCGTTGTCAAAACAACTTCTACGAGCAAATTAAATGGAAGACTATTAACTGATGCCTCAACTTTAAGTTTATTGAAAGTTGGCGACAGTATTGGTTTTGCGGGAATAGTGGCATCTTCTACTAGTTCTTCTATTGTCGTCAATGGAAACTATGTAGTAAGTCAAGCTCTTTACAACAATCAAGGGACAGAAGATAAAAATTCTTTCCAAGGTGCAGTGAAATCAATCAATACAACCGACAATTCCTTCACTCTTCAATTAAAGAGTGGAGTAATAGTAAAGGTTCTTGTTTTAAATAACACTGTCATCACTACTGATAATGTGGTAAAAACCCTTGCCTCTCTTCAATTAGAGAATAAGGTCAAGGTAACTGGTACATTGAACACCGACGGAAATATTATAACTGCGTCAAAGGTCTCAATAGAAAGTGCCACAGTACAAGACAGGGGCGATGAAAATAGAGATGTGAAAGAAAA
>JAYSNU010000076.1:0-3156 GCA_043723545.1 Candidatus Nomurabacteria bacterium
TGGCAAAAATAAAGATAATCAATTTATTCCAATTGTAAATACTCCCGATGCTTTATTGAAAAAGTATGAGAATCTACGTTTGTTTAGAAATAAATCAACCCCAGATACTTTTAACACCATCTCAATAGCTGAAGATATAATTCTATGAATAAGTCTTTCTCAATTGCAAATTCTTCATATAGTAATCTTGTTGAATTAAGTCTCTCGGTAGAAAGAGACGTGTTAACAGGAATGTTTATTCGTTCAACTAAAGAAATTGTTGAATGTTTACAAATAGTCGATATAAGGGATTTTAAGAATTACCCAAAACATTTTGAAGCAATACAAAAAATAAAGATTCATAAAATGGACTTTGCTTCAATAGGAAAAGAAATGGGAATTTCCATTATGGAGCCAATTTCAAATATTGCTCCGTCTAATTTAAAAAAAAGTGCAGAAAGACTAAAGAATATTTCAAAGGCAATTAAGACTCTTGAATCTATTGCTGATATATCAGATAGGATAAATGATACGAATATAACCGAATCATTATCAGAACTCCAGAAAACTATTGCTCATATTGCTTCAGAAGGAAATATAGAACTTATTAATATAAAAGAAATTATTGAAGATTACACAAAGAAACAGGAAATTTATAAATTAAACGGTGATAAACTTCTTGGATTTTCTTGTGGTTTCTTAAAAATAGATGAAGCAATTGATGGAATAAGACCACAACATTTATGGATAATTGGCGGGTACACGAGTATTGGTAAGTCTAGTTTTGCAATCAATATTATTTCAAGTCTATTATCTCAAAATGTAAAGGTTGTTTTATATTCACTTGAAATGTCTAAAATTGATTTGGTTAGTCGTCTTCTTGCATTGGCTACAAATGAAAAAGGAAGAGATATTTTGAAAGGTAAAGGTTCAGAAAAAACTGAAGAAGCGAAAAAGATTCTTGCTAATTCAAATCTTAAAATTATTAATGAAAAGACAGAACTTGGCGAGATTGTTCTTTCAATGGTAGAGCAAAAGATAACATGGGAAGCTGATGTATTTTTCGTAGACTACCTACAACAGATAGATGTTAACGGTTTACAAACAGAATATGATTCAATGAGAGAATCATCAAAAGAATTTCAAAAAGCTGCGAGACATTTAAATGTTCCAATCATAGCCCTATCACAGGTTTCAAATGAGGCGGCGAAATCTCCGACCTCAACAGTTATAGGATTTAAGGGTTCTGGTTCTATAGCTTCCGCATCAGATTTCGCAATAGAGCTTGTTCCAAATGAAACTGACGCAAACTCTTTTAGAGAAAAAATAATGACAGACCAACCGGTATCAATAAAAGCAATTATAAAGAAAAATCGTCATGGTAGAACTGGTACGGTAAATATGACGTTTAATGGAATTTATGGAAAGTTTTATGAAACAGAATCTGTTGAAAAAGCAGAGATGGATTTATTTGTAAAAGATATTACAGAAGATTTCTAACTTATCCACAGTGACTTTCCATATTAGAAAGTTTATAATTAACAACAATTAATAGTTAACAAAAAAACAATGTACAACTCAATAACATTTAAGTCTGGTAGTTTTATGTTTCTTACAACAGAAGAATCAGCCTCATTATCAAAACAACTTTTAGATGGAAATAATTTTGTATCAGTTCCTCGTGTACCTCAAATATGGAATAAAGATATTATCTCTTTCGTGGGAGAGAATGATATTTTCAATGATAAGAAAGTTAAAGGTGCGACTTTTTCTTTTTGTGCAGAAGGTCTTTACGCAAGGGTCGATGAGAAAGAGTTTTATTGGAATGGTAAAGAATGGTCAAAGGCAAATCCTGGAACCTTTGCGACCGGAAAAACTTTTGACGAATTTGTAAGTAAATGATTAAAAAGTTTATTAAAGGGTATGCAGTTTATTTTAATGAGACAAATGAATTGTTATCCGATAGTGACCCAGATAGATTCTTAATTTTTAGAACATTAAAAAGTGCAAGAGAAAATATTAAAGAAAAAGGTTCTAAAAATGAAACGATTATTAGAGTAAATATAATACTATGTCAGTAGAAGCAGATATCAGATGGACTGGACCATCAATAAAAGTTGAGGATATTCTTGAAAGAACTTGTACTCATTTCGGAGAAGGAAATATTCCGCTCTCTAATCAGATAATTGATAACTATTTGAATCCTACGAAACAGATTGTTAAAAGGGGAATATTGATGCCTAGAAGTGGTAAAAAGGGTAAAAAGAGTAAAAATGATGAAAGTGGAGACGAGATATAGACCTTAAAATCATATTTTTACCCTCTAGGAGCCTCTAGGAACGTTTTTTATAGTAAAAAGGATAAATGGTACAGATGGGGGGGGGTAAACACCTATAAATCAATGAAATCACTAGAAACAGATAACCAAAAATACTGCCAAGATACAGTTGAACTGAAGAACACTTTAGAGATGGGTTTTATTGAATTCGGCGGGCGACTTCAGAAGATTAGAAATGAGAGGAAATATTATCCTGAATATGAAGCGTTTTGGATGTTCTGTGAGAAAGAAGTTTTAATGAGTGAAAGTAGTTGTTCTAAATTGATAAAAGTTTATGAAAAATTTACCGAGTGGGAAATTTCTGCGGAGAAAGTTGCCAAGATAGGAGGTTGGACAACCGCTTACCAAGTTGCACAAAAAGCAACATCAAAAGAAGATGCAAATCAAATTGTCGATAATCTGATTGAACATCCTCGTATGGATATATTAAAAGAATTAAAAGAAAGGAAGTCTGGAGTATGTACTCATAACTGGGTAAACTTCAAATTTTGTACAGTGTGTTCTACTAAAGAAAAATTATATGAATAAAGATAAAACGATAGAAAAATTAAAAGGTAAAATTGAAGATTTAAAATATGAAATTAAATTTTTAAAAGATGAAATGAAAAATTCAGAAAGCGTAATTAAAGATTTAGATACTAGATTATTAAGAGAAGAAAACTCTAATTGTGAGTTAAAAGATATGTTGACTTGTATAAGAGACTTATTAAAATGAATAAAATAATATTAGAAGGAAGACCGATAAGTACCAACCATATTTATATGCGTGGTGCTGGTCATTCTTTTTATATGACAAAAGAAGCTAAAGCTAGGAAAGAGGAATACTACTGGGAAGCAAA
>JAYSNU010000077.1:0-1813 GCA_043723545.1 Candidatus Nomurabacteria bacterium
CAAACAAAAACAACCTACAAGGGGTTGTCAAAATCATTGTCGCTGAATACAAAAAATGGTTAACAGGGAATTAATACTCTCTCATTGACTTGGGCGTCAACTTTTTTGATTAAATCGAGAACTACAGAAACAACGATAAGAATCGTGGTTCCCCCAAGAGCTATTGTTGTAATACCTGTAATATATTGCATTAAAAGGGGTAAAACAGCTATAAAGCCAAGAAAAGATGCACCAAGTAGTGTTATTCGCCCTAACACTTTACCTATATACTCTGAAGTTGAAGGACCCGGACGAACCCCTGGAATAAATGCTCCATTCTTCTGTAAGTTCTTTGAAAGCTCTTCCGGATCAAAAGTCACAGCCGTATAAAAATACGTAAATAAGAAAACTAAAATAAAATACAACACTGCATACAACCAACTAGTTTGAGAAAATGACGCAAACATTGAACCAATAGTTTTAATTATCGGCATAGATGAACGAACTAAAAACTGACCAATAATCTGGGGGAAAAGTAAAATTGAAAGAGCAAAAATTATTGGAATAACTCCAGCCTGATTTACACGAAGTGGTAAATAAGTAGAACCACCGCCATACATTTTTGCACCACGTACTTGTTTAGCATAAGTAACTGGGATTGGGCGTTCTGCTTCAGTGACTAAAACAACACCAGCAATGATAAGAACACCAGCAACAATAAACAAAAGAAGTACCGGTATTTGAGAGACATCAAAAGTAAAAATCATTTCACTAACCTTAGATGGAAGTCTAGAAACTATCCCAGCAAAAATAAGTAAAGATACGCCATTACCAATACCAAATTCTGACATAAGCTCTCCCAACCACATTAGAAGTATTGCACCAGCAACAACAATTATTAAATTGCCAACTCTATCAAAAACTGACAAATTAACTAAAATGTTTTGATTCTCCAAAATAGCCAAAAGACTGAAACCTTGTATAGCAGCAAGAGGAATAGTAAGCAATCTGGAATATTGAGTAAACTTTTTTTTACCAGCTTCTCCTTCTTCATGGTATATTCGCTTCAAAGCTGGCACCATTATTGTAAGAAGTTGCATGATGATAGAACTCGTAATATATGGCCCTACTCCAAGCATTATAATAGAAAGGTTAGAAAGTCCACCGCCAGAAAAAATGTTCAGTATGCCAAAAAATTGATTGTTAGTAAGGAAACGATTGAGTTCATTCACATTAATACCGGGAATTGGAATGGTAGAAAGTAAACGAAAAATTACCAATGTAAATAAAACAAAAAGGACTCGGTTACGTAGAACTTTATCTGTCCAAATTAGTTTTATTTTATTCCAAAAATTTTGCATATACTATATGACTGTTCCACCAGCCTTTAAAATCTTCTCTTTCACAGATGCTGAAACAAGACACTTACTCACTTCTATTTTAACACTAAAGTCGCCCTTACCGTTCAAAAGTTTAACAGCAGGTATAAACCCTTTTTTCTTCTTTATAACCTTCGCCGCCAAAAGAGCTTCGGGATTTATTACCCCACCCTTTTTAAATACAACAGCTATCTTGTCTAGAGATATAGCAACAGGCTTAACTTGAAAAGATTGAAACTGATAACCACGATTCTTAGGTAACTTCTTGATGATATCTCGAAGTTCTGGACGTCTCTTGTTACCAGCACGAGCTGTTTGACCCTTGCCTCCACGGCCAGAAGTCTTGGCATGTTTGCCTCCACGGCCAACTATGCGATCTTTCTTATTTTTATGTTGTCTTTTTAAATTATGTATTTGCATAAAATTATTCTCTATTGAGCTACTACCTTTTCAAC
>JAYSNU010000078.1:0-3942 GCA_043723545.1 Candidatus Nomurabacteria bacterium
GGAAAGCCAATGTCAATGTTCGGAGGTACAATTACAATAGTTGTTCCTCGTGCTAACGGATTGGTTCAGACCGCAAAGCAAGTTAATGAATCAGAATGGTCAGTTGGTACGGCAAACAACGAAGTAAACGTCTTTAATGGTTCTCTTACAAAGATTGTTTCTTCACCATTCCTTACAAATTCAATCAACTATTCAACCGCTAATGCACAGAATAAAAAGTGGTTCTTGGTTGATACAGGTACAGAAGACCCTCAGGTTGGAACAGGTCTAGTTCGTATTTGCTTTACTCCTACACAATCTTATGTGTATCGCAATGCTGAAGTTCATGCTATGGGTTATCAAATCAAACAATCATATAGCTATACTTGGACGGACTGGCGCAATGTATTAGGAAGTTTAGGAGATGCGAGTAATATAGCATAGTTTATCTGACTTGTCAAATCAATTATCCCCAAGAGCTCTTAACTAATATACTAAAATATGTTAGGATTAAGAAATGAAAAAGTGTCTATTCTGCAACAAAGAGTTATCTGATAGAGAATGTTTAACTTACTTCTGTTCATTGAAATGCAAAAAAGAATATTATCGAGATAGAAACTGTCTTGGTTGTAATAAACTATTTATCCCTCTTTTTCTAAAATCCAAATTTTGTTCAGCAAAATGTTGTAATGATTATCTTCATAAAAAGAGACACGAAGAATCATTCAAATGGAAACAAGAAAGAAAGTGTAAGATTTGTAGTAAAAAATTTATTCCTAATAATAATGTTCAAGTATTTTGTTCCTTTCCATGTCAATATGAGAATATGGTTGGGTTTCCTTATAAACAGATTAGTAAAAAGAAATGTCGTGTTTGTAAGAATCAATTTATTGGAGGAAGAAAGAACAAATACTGTTCAGTGAAATGTCGCAGGAAGTTTGATTATCTAAAAAATAAAGAACGAAAAATTAGATGGAATACTGAATGGGGAAGAAGGAATAAAGATAAAAGAAAACTTTATAATAAGAAATGGGATTCTTCTCACAAAGACCAGAGATTATTTATAAGTAAAAGACATATTCATCTAAAAAGAACAAATGGTGGTTCTTTTACAAGAGAAGAATGGAACAATGTTCTACTAAACCAACATGGTAAATGTAATGATTGTGGTAAAAGGAAAATACTTACAATTGACCATATAGTGCCAGTTTCTAAATGGAAACAATGGAGATTAAAACATAAGGTTACATATAAATGTAACGATATAGAAAATCTCCAAGGACTATGTAGAACTTGTAACTACACAAAAGGTAATCGGATATTCTTTGTTGCAGAATAGACTAGGGATAGTCTTATAAACTAAAAAAACAAAATCATTATGAAAAAAATAATCATCGGTGTTATCATAGCGTTAATAGTTATTGTGGCAGGGTTCTTCCTGTTAAAGAAAACCTCAACTAACGTTGGTAATATAACTAATATTTCTGACCTTGAGACAAATACATTCGCTGTTGGTCCTGGTTGTGATAATAGCTTTAGTACTTGTACTGGAACTGTTATTAATAGGATAAATACAGGAATCTGTTATATACGACCTTATGCAACTACAATCGTAGCCACTTCAACAGCTTCTGTTGATTGTCAGGGTACTCTTGCTTGGGGCGCAAGTGGTATGTCAGCCCTAGCTGGTGTAACTAAAGATGACAATATTGTTGCTGTATTATCAACAACGACCGCGGGTACAATATCTACAGGTCTTAGTATTATTGGAGCAAGTGCTTCAACAACTTCTGGTTATATTGTTCTTCGTGTATCCAATTTGACTGGAAATACTTACACGTGGTCAACTATCGCTGGTACGGCATCAGGTACTGCCTCCTATATAATTACTAAATAAAAAACTATGAAACTCGTAAAAGCTACACAACTTGGAATTACTACTAGCTTAAACGGGGTGCTCTATAATATTGGGGCAGAAGCTATTATCGTTACTGACGAAGTGGCTTCTGCTCTAAAAGAGCAATTTCTTCATCTTGTTGAGATAACTGATATTGAAGTACAACCAGAAGAAGTAATTATTCCCGAAGTACAACCAGAAGAAGTAATTGTGACCCCACAAATAGAAGAAAAGCCAAAGAAGAAAGGTCGTACTATTAAAGACTCTAATATATAACCAATATGGATATAATATCTTATGAATCACCAGTAACAGTTAAAAATGAGACAACTCTTCCCGCAACTCTAACTATAACAGAGGCAACTATTTTTTCTACTACTGACCAGAGGTATCTTAAAAAGTCACAACTCACAGTAATGAATTCAGTTACATTAGGGGGTGTTGCATCTGCAACATTTTATTATTATTTATCTCCAAATGGAACTGATTGGTTTCCAATTTCTCTATATAACACAACTTCAGGTGAAATGACACAAAGAAATGTTCTTGTAGATAGTGGAAGTTATGTAATTGGCGGAGTATCTTCTTTTTCTGACAATGTTCCATTGGGAGCTTGTTATGCTTTCAAAATAACTGCAAAATCAGCTTCAGGAACTCCTGTGTATACAACTTCTGTTATTAGCAGAGATAATTAAATTAAAATGCAAGAACTATTAAAAGAAATAAAAGAGAGCTTTGAAAAGGAAAAGATGTCGTCTTTCGATGATGTTAAAAATAGAATAAATGATTTAAATACATATCAGAATATTCTTAATAATATTGGTGTAAAAGTCGAACAACTGTCTAATACCTATAAGAAAGAAATTGAAGTCTTGTTAAATGAGAAAACTGATTTGGAAAAGAAGATTAATTCATTGAATGATAAACAATCTTCTTTATTAAAGTCTTTTGAAGATAAGATAAAAGATAAACAATTATTTATTGAAGGTATTGACCAGTCAATCTCAGACAAGGAAAATCTTGCTAATTCTATTGATAGTAGAATTAAAGGCTATTTATCTGAACAAAAGGGTTTGGAGAACAATATGTCTAACCTGAGAGGAGAGGTGTCTTCTGTAGATAGAGCGTTAAGAACACTTAAAACTGAAAGTGATAGACTTCAAAAGTCTATTTCTGAATTAACTCAAGAAGAAAATAAATTGAAAGACTCTATTGAAAATAGTAAAAAAGTCTTTTCAAGATTAACAAGTGAAATTGTATTATTAAAACAACAAAAATAAAATGTCTCATTCAACTGAAGAAGTAAAAGATAATGGAGTATTTAAGGATGAATTAAAATCTCTTCTTAATTTATTAAAACATCCTAAAATTAAAGAAATGGTTGAAGAAATGGAAAAGGAAAATAACCAATAAAAACATGGCTTTTTGGACTGAAATAATTTTATCAACATCTGGAGGCTCGTTGGCTATACTTTCACCTATCTCTGGTGTTATAGATGGTTCTAATACTCAATTTATATTTTCTTCAAAACCAGCTACAATTGTTGTGAACTCTGGTTCGTATCGAGAAAATAATGGTTGGACATGGGATTCAGGAACATTAACAGCTACTTTAGATTTCGCACCTCAGTTACCTGGTGATGTCTGGGGCTTTAAATAAAATGAATAAATTTATAACTATTCCAATAACATTACTATGCTTCCTATTTATAGGAAGTATTGTTTATGCTTATCCATTGTATGGTGTTAATCAGGGGGGTACAGGTTCGGCTTCTTTTTCTCCAAATAGTTTTATCGTAAGCGGTGCAACATCAATTTCTCCACTTATTTCTTCTTCCTCTCCGACAGCAGGTTATTTCACAGCTACTTCTACCACCGCCACCTCTACCTTTGCAGGTAGTCTAATGGTAGATAATAAGTTTGTAGTTAATAATTTTAACGGCAATGTCGGAATCGGGACAACCACTCCATCCAAGAAACTCTCCGTCCAAGGTGACGCTATATTCTCTGGAGATCTAACGCTTGCTAACCTGACAGCAACAGGTACGATGACAACTATAGGTAAT
>JAYSNU010000079.1:0-3270 GCA_043723545.1 Candidatus Nomurabacteria bacterium
GTTACTCGGAATCCCTTAGACACTTCTCTGGTTCCTGGTGGTTCCTCTGGTGGTTCTGCAGCAGTTGTGGCTGCTGATATGGCCCTTGTTTCTCTTGGAACTGAGACTTGTGGTTCAGTTAGAGAGCCAGCAGCATTTTGTGGACTTGTGGGACTCAAGCCAACTTATGGTGCTCTTTCTAGAAATGGAATTATTGCTATGGGTAATTCTCTTGACCAAGTTTCTCCTTTTGCGAAAACTGTAAATGATACTGAAATTATTTTTAATGTATTATCAAAATATGATAAAGAAGATAGTACTTCATCCAGAGAAGAATTGAGAAGTAAAGAAGAGGAATCTTCTGGAAAAAAAATTGGCATACCTTGGCATTTGTTTAAAGAAGGAGTTGACCCACTTATCATGGAGAATTTTAAACAATCCATGGAGAAGTTTAAGAGTCTTGGTTATGAGATTGTTGATATAGAGCTTCCTCATTCTAAGTATTCTCTCGCTGTATATTACATCATCATGCCAGCTGAAGTTTCTACGAATCTTTCTCGTTTTGATGGTATACGTTATGGTTTAAGTGAGCAAGGTGCCAACCTTATGGAAGTTTACAAGAAGAGCCGTGGCAAGGGTTTTGGGGCTGAAGCTCGTCGCAGAATTCTTCTTGGGACTTATGTACTTTCTCATGGTTATTATGATGCTTATTATAATAAAGCGATAAAAGTTAGAGAAAAAATAAAAAAAGAAATCCTTGATGCTTTTGAAGATGTAGATTTTATTGCTACACCAACAGTACCATTCTTACCATTTAAGATAGGGGAGAAGATGGATGATCCGGTGGCGATGTATTTGTGTGATATTTTTTCAGCACCAGCAAATCTCTCAGGTGTGCCGTCTATTGCTTTTCCATCTGGTAAAACTGACAATGATTTACCATTTTCTGTTCAATTTATGGCCAAACATTGGAACGAAAAAGCCTTATTTGATATTGGAAAAAAGTTTGAAGAACTTAAGTAAGTTTATATGATACAATTTATATATGGACGTTCAAAATTTTGATCCTGTTAATACAGTTTTAAATGATAAATTTTTTCAGATTAAATATTTTAATCCGGGTTATTTATTTGACCGTATTTACAATTTTTTTCACACAGTTGGGCCTTATTTTTTCAAAGGTGAAAATCTAGATGGTTTGAAGTTTATTTTATCTTTGTTTGTTGTGTTTTTTGTTATTATTATTGCTTATACTACTGTTAGGATTTTAGAAATTCGAGCGAAGGAACACCATCATCTTAAAGAAGAGATTGAGGAATATGCTCACCATCAAGCCGAAAAAGAGAGAAAAAAGCAAGAAAGTGGTAATCCAAAGAATGAAAGATGGGCTCAAGTTTTAGCTCATGTTTTTTCTGTCAATTTAAACGATTGGAAATTAGCTATAATAGAATCTGATTCGATGCTTGAAGAATTGCTTGATCAGCTTGGATTTAAAGGGGAGAGTCTGGGGGATAAATTAAAATCCGCTGATAGAGAGAAGTTCAAAAGTTTGACTTCTGCCTGGGAAGTTCATACTGTTCGAAATAGAATAGCTCATGAAGGTTTAGGTTTTGAGATTTCGCACCAAGAAGCGAAAAGAATCATAACTTTATACGAGCAAATTTTCCGTGAGTTTGGTTTTATTTAAATGATTTATAAATAAAATACCCCAGCAATGCTGGGGTATTTTATTTTTTGTGTGGACTAGTGGACGAAGTGGGAACCGCGATTAAAAACCACAAGGGATATATTTACATCCCCCGATTTTAATGAAGAGCAACCAACAAAGCATCTAAGGCAGATTTTGAACCGTCAATCGTTGGGTTTACCGCTCTTAACTCTCTCAGCACTTTATCAATAGCATTATCTACCAGAGTCCACTTAGCACTATTCATTGGTTTCAACCTAGACTGAGCATTGTCCCATTCATATTCCAAATCAGCAACACGCGTTTTAGCACCGTTCAGGTCGTTTGTAATAACTAGATTCCGTGTATCTTCTGTAATTTTAATAAAAACAGACATATCTCCAAGCGGTGAAGTAATTTGACCAGATACAGAAGTAGATACATTATTCACCTCTTTTTGAAGTTGATTGTGTCGCAAGAAATATGCTCCACCACCTACAATTACAAATATAGCTACCGTAATAACCGTTTGCCAAATAATACCCTTTCTTTCTGTTTCTTCTTTTTCTTCAACTACTGCATCAGTAATTACATCTTTTTTAGAGAAAGTGAAATACAAAACCACAGCAATTATTCCTGCTAAAAATATAAAACTGGTATTAGTTGCCCCTAAACCCAATCCACCATACTTATGTGGCTGTGAGAGTAAATCCCCGATTGAAGCTCCGAGGGGACGAGTCATGATATAAATAATCCAAAATGAAAGTACTGGGTTGAGTTTGAATTTTCTCGCAACCACCACACACGCAATGACTCCAGCCACAATGAGTCCAGTTACCAAATATCCAAGACCTAATGCTTCAGCCATCAAATCTCCCGAAGCTGTGCCAAGAGCAAATGTGAATAAAATTGTTAGCCAATAAAATACTTCTCGGCGTCTTGTAAAAATTGAATGAATAGAAAGTGTTTTTTCTTTAGCATACCAAATAGCAAAAGTAAGTAACAATAAAATACTAAAAATTATTGTGCTAGTTCCTAAAGGAACACCCATCCTGTCAGTAAGGTTATCTGTAACTAGAGTTCCAAATACACTTATGAAAACTACGGTAATCCAATAAAAACTAGGTATGTATTTCTTGGCTCTAAATTGAAAAATTAATGCAATAATCAATAACACTCCCATCACCACGGAAGTACCGGTAAGGCCAAAGTTCAAATTAACATTCAAAAAATCAGCAAAGGTTTCTCCTACAGTAGTACAAAGTACCTTTATTATCCAAAATAAAAGTGTAACTTCTGGAACTTTGTTTAACATTTCTCTACCCATATTTTTTATTTTCGTGTCCATAAGATTATTTTATCAAAACTTCATGAAGAAACAATGAGCAATAAAAACAATATGGTTTCTGCCATATTGTTTTTATCTTGTGGAGTTATTAAACTCTACTTGAACCTATTTTACTAAAAATTCAGCTAGTGCACTAAATGTAAATGCGGACTCGGTTTTGCGAAAACAAAAGTTTGGGGGTTAAAGATGTCACGAGTATTTTTCTGCTGAAAAATCTCTCGACCCTGCCTCGCGCCGTCGCGCTCCGGCCTTGCGAAGCTTCGCTTCTCACGCAAAA
>JAYSNU010000080.1:0-4434 GCA_043723545.1 Candidatus Nomurabacteria bacterium
GCTTGGTGACTTCAATAATCTATTTAATTCTGCATTAGTAATAAGGTCGAGTTGGTGCTGTGAAACTTTTGCTAATTCTATACGCTCGGGAGACATAGACTTCACTTCTTGGCGGGCGAGATATTTTAGGAATGCACGAATAGCAATAAGATAATAATTTTGAGTTTTTTTAGAGAGAGTATCGGTGTTGTTTTTATAATCACCAGTACTCTGACGATTAAGCCAAAGACGAAATTCGCGAACCATGGAATCATTTATTTTTGCCGGGTCGTCGTTTTTAGTAAAATCTAAAAACCTAGAAAGATAATGATCATAATTTCTAACAGTATGAAGTGAACGCCCTTTTTCTATCTCTACATATTCTAGGAATTGAGTTTTGAGTTGTTTGAGTAAAGCCATGATTTTATTTTAACATAGTATTTTGCGACACGGACATTAAGTCAATGTACTTGCAATTTAAAGCGTTTTATGCTACTATGATGGACATGTTAGCTACAAAGAAAAAGCAGACAATTATAAAGAAAAATCAAGTACACGATAAAGACACGGGCTCTTCTGAGGTTCAGGTTGCTATTATTTCTACACAAATAGACGAATTAGCTAAACATTTAAAGAAACACAAGAAAGATAATCATTCTCGTCGTGGCCTTATCAAGATGGTGGCAGACAGACGTGCTCATTTGAAATATTTGGAACGCAAAAGTAAACCTCGTTACGATGCACTCATGAAGAAAATGGGTCTTGTTTAGTAGTTTTTCTAGAAGTATATAAAATTTTAGAGCACAGATATTTTTCTGTTGAAAAATTCTTCCTGCTCGGCTCGACAGCCTGCGCAAGTCTCTAAAATCTTTATACTTCTCGATACATATCTTTCTGATATAATATATATATGACAATAATAAAACACAAAGAACAAAGAGTAGGGGTTTTTATCGATACACAAAATTTATATCATTCAGCTCGTAATTTATATAAAACAAGGGTTAATTTCGGTGCAGTTTTGAAAGAAGCGGTCGCAGGTAGAAAGCTCGTTCGTGCTGTGGCTTATGTTATAACGACAGAAGCAGGGGATGAAAAGAACTTTTTTGAGGCTCTTACAAAGCTTGGGATTGAAACTAAAACTAAAGATTTGCAAATTTTTCATACTGGTACTAAAAAGGGAGATTGGGATGTCGGTCTTACAGTAGATGCTATTAAAATGTCTCCACGACTCGATTCTGTAGTGATAGTTTCTGGAGATGGGGACTTTATTCCGCTCGTAGAATATTTACAATCTATCGGTGTGCAAGTGGAAGTGGTTTCTTTTGGTAAATCAACATCTTCTAAGCTTCGTGAAATAGTGGATGATTTTGTTGATCTATCAGCAACTCCTCGTAAGTTTCTAATGTAAAAAACATTAATATCGTTGCAATCTGGCATAAAAATGCTAGTATTTTCTATATATTTAATAATTAATCGGTTCACCTTTAGACAGACAGTAGTGTTCCAATTTAAACGTTATTCAGGAACAATACTTTAGTCTGAAGGCGAACTTATCCCACTTTTTGTGGGTAATAAAATGCAAAAAAAAGAATATAGTGTAGAAATTGGGGGTAAGACTTTAACCGCTTCTTTTACGGACTTAGCTGAACAAGCCCATGGTTCAGTAATGCTGAAGTATGGCGAAACGATTGTGCTCGCGACTGCTTGTATGTCGAAAGATAGCCAAAGTGGTTTAGGGTTTTTTAATCTAACAGTGGATTATGCAGAGAAGTTTTATGCAGCTGGTAAAATTTTAGGTTCTAGGTTTATGCGAAGAGAAGGGAAACCCAGTGAAGAAGCAGTTCTTGCTAGTCGCGTGATAGATAGAACTCTCCGACCACTTTTCGACCAATCTATTCGTCATGCAGTGCAAGTCATAGTGACTGTTCTTTCAGTTGATGATAATGACCCGACAATATTGGCTGTAAATGCAGCTTCTCTCGCTTTGGCTGTTTCAAACATTCCCTGGAATGGGCCTGTCGGTTGTGTGCGTATTGGTAAATATGATAGTGATGTTTTGACCATCAATCCCTCTCAGAAATTACGTGAAGATGAATCTCAATATAAATATGATTTAACTATTTGTGGTAAAGACGGAAATATAAATATGATAGAAGCATCAGCTCATCAAACGACTGAAGATGAATTGGAAGTTGCATTCAAGAGAGCGAGCGAAGAGATAACAAAATTAGAAAATTTTCAGAAACAAATAGTAAAAGAAATCGGTAAAGAAAAAAGAGTAATAGAAAAAGAAATAATTAATCCTGAATCAGTAGAATTATTTAATAGTGAAATCTTGCCTAAGATGGAAGGTGCAATTTTTCATGGTGCTGGTAAAACTGAGATAGATCATCTGCATACTGTTTGGAATAAAATGGTGGCGGATAAATATCCTGATAGAAAAGATTTCGTGTCAGAAGATAATTTATTTGATGATACTGAAAATGATATTCTTCACAAAAAGGCTATAAAAGAAAATAAACGTGCTGATGGTAGAGCGATGGATGGACTTCGAGATTTGTATACACAAGCTGGTGGACTCTCGAAGATACTTCATGGTTCAGGAATATTTTATCGTGGAGGGACACACGTACTTTCTGTTCTTACTTTAGGTGGGCCAGAAGATAGGAATTTAGTTGATGGTTTGCAATTGAAAGTTGAGAAAAGATTTATGCATCATTATAATTTCCCTCCATACTCAGCGGGAGAGGCGGGAAGATTTGGAAACACAAATCGTCGTGAAATAGGTCATGGCGCGTTAGCAGAAAAAGCACTCGCGATGATTCTTCCAAGCGCAACAGACTTCCCATATACGATGCGCATAGTTTCTGAATCAATGGCATCGAATGGTTCTACTTCTCAAGCTTCTATTTGTGCGAGTACTTTAGCACTGATGGATGGAGGTGTTCCCATTAAAGCGCCTGTTGCAGGTATTGCCATGGGTCTCATGTATGAAAGCGATGAGCAGTATAAAATTCTGACTGATATCCAAGGACCAGAAGATCATCATGGAGATATGGATTTTAAAATTGCTGGTAGTCGTGATGGTGTGACGGCAATACAGCTTGATGTGAAAGTTGATGGAGTTCCTATAAAAATTCTTGGTGAAGCGATGAGGCAATCAAAGAGTGCAAGACTTGCCATATTAGATGCGATTCAAAAAGAAATTGCAGAGCCAAGGAAAGAGATATCTCCTAGTGCGCCTACAATTTTAATCATAAAAATAAATCCAGAAAAAATTGGTATGGTTATCGGTGGTGGTGGCAAGACAATTAAAGAGATAAAAGAAAGAAGTGGTGCAGAAATAACTATTGAAGATGATGGTACTGTATTTCTAACTGGTAAAGATGGAGCCGCAAAAAAAGCCAAAGATATAATAGAAGAAATGACCCATGAATTTGTCTTTGGTGAAATGTTAAAAGGTGAAGTCGTGAAGGTTGCTGACTTTGGAGCATTTGTACGACTTAATGATTTTACAGATGGTATGGTTCACATTTCAGAGATGGCACCATTCCGTGTTGAGCGAGTTAGCGATATAATAAAGGAAGGTATGATAGTGCCTGTAAAAATTATCAATGTAGACAAAGATAGAGGAAAAATTTCTTTATCTATAAAAGAAGCGGATAAAGATTTTTTCAAGAAAGTTTAAAACTAAATGGAAAACAAAGATCAAGTGAATATTCCGCCAGTTGGTGGAATAAAGAATAAAAGTATAGAAACCTATGCCGAAGACATGGCTAAGGTTATTCAGGGTAACCAAGGTGAGTTAATCAAAAATATGATTCATGAACAAGAAATGCATGAACTTGAGAAGAAAAACATCTCCCCCAAGTCGAAGCAGAATCAAGTTTTCATGTTTGTTGGTTTTCTGTTGTTAATCATCACTATTGGTATTTTTGTTTTTTTAGGATTTTTTAAACAAAAAATAAATGTAGTAGAAGTGAATACTCAAACCAGTCCACTTATTTTTACTGATAAAAATTATTTTCAAGATATTACCTCTTTAAACCAAGAAGCTATTGTTCAGAGCGTTTTAAATGAAGTAAGAAATTCAAATGTTAAGGTTGGAGGAGTAGAGGCTATCTATCTAACACTTGATGATAAGATTGTTGGATTGCGGAGTTTCTCGAATCTTATAAAAAGTAATTTTATTATTCCTCAAGCATCACTTATTTCTGATAATTTTTTGATTGGAGTTGTAAAAAATACTATTAAACTTGATCCAAATGAGCCGGATTCAAATTTGTTTTTTATTTTGAAAAGTAAATCTTTTATTGATAGTTTTCAAGCTATGAGAAATTGGGAAGGTAAAATGTTTAATGATTTGCAAGGATTTTTTGGTGTGAGTATATCTGCTAAGAATAAAGATTTACTTAGTAAAGATTTCGTTGATGGTGTAGTTTCTAATAAAAA
>JAYSNU010000081.1:0-3238 GCA_043723545.1 Candidatus Nomurabacteria bacterium
ATATAAATTAGGCTCAGGTACATATGGTTTCTTAAGCAGTTTCATTCCGGCTTCTTCTGGTGTTTTATTTGCTTTTTTAGTATTACATGGCTCACAACTTGAAGCCGCATTCAACCATGTTAATATTCCACCACGACTTTTAGGAACAATGTGATCAACCGTAATTTTAGATGGAGTTAAAGAAATACCACAGTATAAACATTGATACATATCACGGGCGAAAACAGCTCTAATATTAAATTTTTTTCTTATTGGAGGGCGGTTAACATAATATTTTAAACGAACAATTGCTGGAAATTTCATTTTTCCAGCCCCCCAATGGATATATTCATCCCAAAAATCCATTATTTCAACCTTATTATTAACAACAAGTTTAATAAGTCTTTTTAATGGAACAAATGAAAGTGGTTCAAAAGAACTATTTAATAGGAGTGCCTTCATCTAATGCTTCTGCTATTTTTTCTAGAATACAATCTATTTCGGCTTCTTTTGTTTTATGTCTTAATATATCAAACGAATCTATTTTTTTATTATAATCTTTACTTAATTTTTCTTTTAATTTAAAATCACAATAGGCCATTCGTGTACGAGGGCGTAAATGATCTTTGTCTAAAGATTCATGAAGGGAAGAGATTGGTAATGATCCTATCCAATCATTAGAAACAGTATAAAACTTACTTTCAGCAACAATGGCATTCAAATCTTTAACAAGATTTTTATAATCTTTATTTAGTTTTTTGAATGCCTTTTGTTTATCTGTTGCTTTTCTTTTTTTCAACGTTCCTCTATTTCATACCCCAATTTCCGTAGATATTCAGCCACAATTGTTCGATAGGTCATATGTCCGCCCTTTTCCCAAGAAAGGAGTGTATCTCCATCTTGGAAAGGTAAAATATCAAATATAGTTTTACCTTCTTTATCTGCTTCGGCTTGTAGGTCCGTCACAAATTTATCTAGTTGAGCACGATATTGCTTATCAAACGCTTTGCCAGCTATTTCAGGATCATCTTTCTTATATTTATGATAATCCCAATAAAGATCACCAGGACTTAAAGCATCAAACTTTAAATCACATTGAATATCTTTCGGTTTACTTGGTGATATGGCTATTTTTCTCCCGGAACCATGAGATTCTTCTTCAAAAAATGAAGCAAGAACCAGCTTTTTCGGCACTTTAAATCACCCCCTCTTAAGTATTTTATTGAGTTGAGCACTAATGAGATCAACCTGCGTTTTAAGTTGACGTATTTCTGATTTGGAATATTCTTCCGGACCAAGCAATACGTTTTGCACATATGAAGAAGCCTTTGCGGCTTTTCTTCGTGCAACGATTGTTTCTGTCTTTGCCATTTTTCATTCTCCGAAAGGAATTCGAAATAAATTCCTTATCATTTTAAGTATATATCACCAAGTACGGGCGATGGTAATTCCATTGGTTTCGTAGACTCAGGAATCATAATTTTATATTTCAAATCAATTGGAAGCTTCATAGTATCAGTTGGCCGTTTCAAAATATGAACCGAATACTCTCCAGCTTCCAAAGGAGCGGCCCATCGACCCTTATCATTTGTTCTTGTTTGTTTAATACGATTGCCAGTAGAATCCATTATTTCTACTGAAGCTAAATAAACACCTTCACCATTTGGTAAAACAATTTGTTGTGATACTGTTACTTTTTTATTTTGACTTGGATCAACCGGCTGACGTAAATCACGTCTCTTACCTTTTTGAACAGTCTCAACAGATAATTCAGGATTACTTGGATCAACAGGTAATGGTGGAGGGGCTGGAACAGCTACAATTGATTTTGGACCGCCTACTGCTGGTTGAACAATTTCTTTTGTTTTAACAATAGTTTTTTGAGGTGCGCTTAGTTTATTTAATTTATCAAGAATAATTTTAGTATTATTCTCCATATTCTGACAAACTCCAACTAATTTTTGGACTTTAGCCTCTAGCTCAAGAATAACGTCGGAAATTTTTCTATCTTCAGGAGGCATCGTCCAATATTGCACCAAAATTAATATTTAATCTTTTACAAACAAAAATATCTTCCACAGGAACATCATTAAGAACTAAATGCTCAATTGCCTTTTTAACCTCTAAAGGATCATACGTTTTTACAATGATTTCACCATAGTAAACTATATATTCACTAGGAGAAATTGCTTTATTTAAAGCTGAAACTATATTTTTTTCTTGTTCTTGTGTATTGGAATCTTGTTGATATGAAGGATCTTCTTCTGGATACTGAGCAGCTTTTTTTCTGCCTTGAATGGCATCAACGTCTACAAATTCATTATTATCAATATATTGATTTGCCTTAATTTTTACCGACGTACTACCAACTACAGAATCGTCCATCCATAATTGTTCCTCATTATTTCCAACTTGAGCCGGCAAAGATCTTCCAGACGGAACATTATGTTTTTGAGAAAGAGGTCGCTTAACTCCTGCTTTAATATAATTAGAAGGTGTGTTAGGGGTATCTTCAAGTCCAGGTTGAACTGGTTCTAAATCAAGTTTTTTATACTCTGGTTGATATTTACCTGATTTATGTTGTTGTAAATAGGGAGGTATTACTCCGCGTCTTTGATTATTCATCTGAGTCAATATCCTTGTCTTTACCATCAATCTTTTTTTGACGTTTTAAATTTTTCTTTTTTTGTTGCTTTTGCCATTCGCCAGAAGCGATCATTTTTTCACGAGACTCAGTTAATAGTCTCCTTTGCTCCGCTTCACGCTTCTTACGGCGTTTTTTAATAGATGGCTTTTCATATGTTTCACGCTCTTTTAATTCACCAAGAATGCGTTCGCGTTGAAAATATGTTTTAAATCTTTTTAAAGCTTCCTCTAAGGATCCATAAACTTTTACTTCCAATGGTCTAGATTGGACTGCTTCGTGTTTTTTATCAGAATTTTTTTTGTATTGCATGCTTTGATTACCGTATATATCCTCTTAATTTATTGTTAAATCAGTTTTCTTTTTGGCGTTTGCTTTTTCTATTGCTGCATTTGCCAATGACCTAGCCGCCAAATGTAAATCATTTAATGCATCAGAAACACCTTCTGGAGAATCTTTACGAAATAATTCAGAAAAATTCTCTTCAACTAATTTTGAAAAAGTAAAAATACCAACAACAATTGTTACATAATCGTCTACATTTTCACAATCTTTAATTTTTTCATTAAAATCTAACAAAAGTTTAGTTGCTATCTCTTCAGCTTTTATCATTGA
>JAYSNU010000082.1:0-13046 GCA_043723545.1 Candidatus Nomurabacteria bacterium
GTTGAAATTTTAAAAAATCCTTTAAATTTATTACTCTCAGCTCTCGCAATAGTTTCTCTACTTGTTGGTGATGTCAAAGCTTTTAGTGTAATTACATTAATGGTTCTTTTGAGTGTTATTTTAAATTTTTATCAAGAAACTAAAGCAACAATAGCAGCAGATAAACTAAAATTAATAATTCACTCTAAAGCAACAGTAATAAGAAACAACATTAAAAAAGAAATCTTTTTAAGAGAAGTAGTTCCTGGGGATATTGTTGAATTATTTTCTGGTTCGATAATTCCAGGAGATGTAAGACTCATATCCTCTAAAGACTTATCTATAAACCAAGCAATGCTCACAGGAGAATCAGTTCCTGTAGAGAAACATGTAACGGATTCTAATCTTACTGAAAAAAATATAATAGAATTTTGTAATCTATGTTTTTTGGGTACAAGTGTCGAATCTGGTATAGCCCAAGCTCTGGTATTAAATACCGGTAAAAATACTTACCTGGGAAGCATTTCTTCTGATATAAATACAAGTGACCACATTTCTGATTTTAATAAAGAATTAAAAGAATTCGTAGTTTTAACTTTAAAATTTATGGCAATAATGGTGCCGGCTGTTTTCCTACTTAATGGCTTTTTCAAAGGAGACTGGTTCGAGGCATTTTTATTTGCTATTGCTGTTGCCGTGGGGGTAGCACCCGAAATGATTCCTACCATTGTGGCTGTTAATCTATCAAAAGGTGCTTTTGTTTTATCTAAAAAGAAAGTAATAGTAAAACACTTAGATGCAATAGAAAACCTCGGCGTAATGGATATTTTATGTACAGATAAAACAGGAACACTTACAGAAGGTAGAATAGTTCTAGAAAAATACTTAGATATTTATGGCAAAGATAGTGAATTATCCCTGCATTATGCTTTTCTAAATAGTTATTTCCAAACAGGAGTAAAAAGTATGATAAATGAGGCCATTTTGAAACATGAAGAAACAAAAGAAAAACTACAAATAACAAATTATATAAAAGTTGACGAAATTCCATTTGATTTTAATAGAAGAAAGATGTCTGTAATAGTTAGAGAGGGTGATGGTAAAGCTTTATTAATTTGTTCCGGCGCAGTAGAAGAAATTTACAATTCTTGCAAAGATGCGTTAATTGATAATAAAAAAACTTCTTTAAAAGATTTAGAAGAGAATAAAAAAATACTTATAGAGAGAGAACTAAACGAGGAAGGTTATCGAGTAATAGCAGTATCGTATAAAGAAGTTGATTTAAATAAAAAAGTTTTCGGAATTGAAGATGAAAAAGACTTAACCATCATGGGTTTTTTGGCATTTTTTGATCCACCAAAACAAAGTGTCAAAGAAACAATAAAAGATTTAGAAAAATTGGGTGTCACAATAAAAATTCTAACAGGGGACAATGAAATAGTCACAAAAAAAACATGCGAAGATGTAGGCATGGTGGTAAATAAAATATTGATTGGGAAAGAGCTTGAAAAACTAAGCGACGAAGAATTAAAAAAAGAAACAGAGAGTGTTTCAATATTTGCAAAATTATCCCCCTACGACAAGGAAAGAATAATCAAAAGTTTAAGAAATAATAATCATATAGTAGGATTTTTGGGTGATGGTATCAATGATTCACTTTCTCTTATCGCTGCCGATGTTGGAATATCTGTTGACACAGCAGCCGACATAGCGAAGGAATCTTCGGATTTAATTCTACTTGAAAAAAATCTATTAGTCCTCAAAGACGGAATCATAGAGGGTAGAAGAATATTCGATAATATTATCAAATATATTAAAATGGCTGCTAGTTCAAACTTTGGTAATATGTTCAGCGTTGTCGGAGGAAGTATCTTCTTGCCATTTCTACCAATGTTACCAATACAAATACTAACGAATAATATGCTCTATGATTTTTCTCAAATGACCATACCTACAGACAATGTAGACGAAGACCATTTATTAAAACCTAAAAAGTGGAACTTCAAAAATATTAAAAGATTTATTTTATATTTTGGTCCCATAAGTTCCCTATTCGATTATGCGACATTCTTTGTAATGCTTTATGTATTCCACGCATGGGCCAACCCTTCTCTATTCCAAACTGGTTGGTTTGTAGAATCTCTACTTACCCAAACTCTGATTGTTCATATAATAAGAACAAGTAAAATTCCATTTTTCCAAAGTATGGCAAGTTGGCCACTTGTAATATCTACACTTGCGGTAATATCAGTGGGTATCTATCTCCCCTTCTCTCCTTTTGCTCCCGCCTTCAAATTCTTACCATTACCACCATTTTACTTCGTATTATTGTTCATTGGTCTAATCTTATATTTCTTAATAACTCAATTCTTAAAAATGTATTTCATTAGAAAATACGAATGGATTTAATTTACAATTTCTGTATAATACAAAAGTATTTTAATGATATAAATTAACCTATGAAAGAAGAATTCATCCCAAAAATTTCAACACCCAAAATACCAGATGTCTCAGAAGAACCAGCAAGTAAGGCTTTTCATGAAGCTCATATGGAAGGATTGTTGCAAGAGGCATCAGAAGAAGAAATTTCAATAACTCGTATATTTATTTTAGAAAAATATGCGATACCACCAGAACATGTAATAGTTATTGCCCCACTTTCGTTAAAAAAATCTCAGAGACAAATCCGTGCTTTCAGTATTTTAACAAATACCGAAGATCCGCAAAATGGTTTTTATGCCGAAGGACATACTAATCACGCCACATTATATAATGCAATTGTAGCAAAATTTGGTCAGAAAATGGGTATAGCAAATTTTAGTAATCTTTTTGATGAAGATTATAATCTCAAAAAACCATGGGTAATAAGAAAAGGATTTTTAGATCCACTACATAATGGTTTCGCAAAATTTCCAGCAATCAGACGTGAATTAGTAGAACAACTAGATGAAACTAAAGAACTTAATGGTTTATCTGGAGACGAAATCAAGGCAATAAAAAAAAAGAAATGTGGTTTACCAAATTGGTTTTTATCAGCTGACAGCTCCAAGATGAGCTAAAATAATATATTTATATTATGGGAATGTTTCAAAACTTTATGCTTAAGCAAATGCTTAAGTCCAAAATGAAAGGTGTGCCAGAAAAACAACAAGAGAAGATTTTTTCTGCTATCGAAAAAAATCCAGAATTCTTCGAACAAATAGCAAAAGAAATAGAACAAGGTAAAAAGACTGGCAAAAGTGAAATGACAGCGGCCATGGAAGTCATGCGCAAACACCAAGCTGAGTTTCAAAAACTCTTACAATAAAAAACAAAAAGCCCCCGAAGGGGCTTTTTGCGGCACTTATGTTGTTACGATTAAATATAAGTTTTACCTCATACTCACCCTTATAGTATAGCATACTTGAAATAAAATAGCAAGTGGGGTATAGTTTAAGTGTCCTGTATCGGATAGCTACGCTTTGATTTAAGTCAAAGTGAGGAAAATCCGAACACAGCGAGTTCTTTGTTGAATGGGAATGGTAGCGGGTAACGCCCGCATATAGCAATATATAGGTGCGAGCAGAGACGCGTTTTGCCGAAAGGCAAACGATTCCCCATGGGAATAGTCTAATGGCAACATTAGAGTGAAACGGCTAAATCCTTACCTCTGTGCAAGATCGTGCTCCGATTTCGGTCGGAGAGAATCGCTTGAGTCTAATGGCAACGTTAGACCTAGATAAATTGCTATCTCCGAAAGCTTCGGCTCTAGGGCACAGAATTCGGTTTATAGATACAGGACAAAAAATGAAAAATCCTCTCGCAAGAGAGGATTTTTCTGTTATAAGCTTAGTGTAATAACACACTATCTCCTTCTTTTAAATTATGTTTGTCAGAAAAACCAGGAACAACTTCTAAAACATAAAGGCTGTCTTTATTGGGTCCGAATGTTTTAGGATATGATTCTGGTGTCGCATTTTTCTCTATATAAATTACTTTTAAATTTTTATCCAACCAAATCATATCTATGGAAAAATTCATATCCTTCATCCAAAAATAATATACACCAGAATGATCAAAAACAAAAAGCATTCCATCGTTTTCGTTTAAACCATTTCTCCCAGAAAGTCCTTGTGTTTGTAGCTCTGGAGTAGAAGCCACTTCAACTTTCAAGATTGTATCAGCGATTTTAAGATATTTAAAATTATTTGGAAGTTTATTGTAAAAATAAAAAAGTAACAGAAAAAATGCAATTAAAATAAAAACACTATATATGGTTTTTTTATTTAGGGTCTCCATTCCATCCAAAAATTTTACCAATAGACTCCGCACTCTCTCTTTTACGAGCAATTTTTATCATTCCATCTTTTGCTATTATTTTCATTGGAACAGAAAGCAAACAATGGTGTGATGCAAGTGCATCTTGGTAAGCACCAGTATCAAGTATCGCTATATATTGGTCTTTGTCTTCATGAAGTTTTGGCAAAAGAATATAATTTCCACCCGCAGTATATTTATCATCTGAATCACAAGTACTTCCTGCAAGCCACACAGTTTTCTGAGCGCCGTGCATATTGTTAGCTGGTATTACATGCCATTTCTGATGTATTGCCCATGTATCCTTCAAATCATTAATGAAGCTTCCATCCACAATATACCAAGCCTTAGCATTGGCTTTGGGAATATTTTTCTCAGAAATTACTTTATAAATAGTTACCTGGGAAGGAGCTACGATATATTGCCCCCATTCAACTGCTAAGTTTGGATGTCTAATGCCTGCTTTGTCAGACAAATTCTTTAATACTTTCACTATCTTACTCGAAACTCCTTTAGCTGTATAAAACTTTTTCTTTTCATATGGAATTCCAAAACCACCGCCAATATCTAAGGTATCTAAAGACGGATTAGTTTTTTGTAATTCAACATAAATATTAAAAGCATGCTTTACACCATCTATAATACTTTTCTGTGTTTTGATTTGTGAACCCAAATGATAATGTAAAATCTTTAAATTTTTCATCTTACCCAAATCAAGAACATCTTTCTCAGACAAACCAAAACGGTCAAATTTTTTATCCCAGTGTGTATCTGCTTTAATATTTAAATCTACTCTCACACCAACATCTCCTTTGTATTTTGAAACTCTTTCAATCTCTTCATATCCTTCGATAATAGGTATGATACTCATACCCTTACCACGTAATTCTTCTATCAAATCAAGATATTGATCAGTTTTCGGGCCATTACAAAGTACACGAATTTTACTATTAAATTTCTCTCCTTCCCAAAGTTTTTTTACAATCCAAAGCTCATTAGCAGAAGTAACTTCTAAATTTGCTCCTTCAGAAATAAGGGGTAAAATAAATTCTTTATTTTGATTTACTTTCATTGGATAATGATAAAAGAATTTGCCACGATATCCATAAATCTTCATATAAGCTTGAAAATATCCAATCAAGTCCTTCAAACGATCTTCAATAAGAAATGGAAATACCACTTGAAGCGGTGTGCCATATTTTTTTGCTAAATCATGTATGTTGTAAATATGATGCCCTTCAGTAGCTGTAAGTTCAGCATCTTTGTTCACGCTTAAAAATTGAGTGTTGAATTCATCAGCGCTTAACTTCCAAAATTTTTTCCAATTCTTATCCTGTTTTTTTATTTTTTTATGTGGCATTTTAATAGAAAACAGTATACCAGCTACATTTGAAATGTAAAGGGTTCTACTTACTCCAATCCCTTAAAAACTGAGCTTTAAACTCAAAAAACTTATTCTCTAAAATTGATTGACGAATTTGTTTAACAAGGTTAATTATAAAATATAAATTATGAATTGTCGCCAACGTTCCCCCGAGCATTTCTTTACCATGAAAAAGATGAGATAGATAGGCGCGAGTATAATTCTTACATACATAACACATGCAGTCTTTTTCAATAGAAATAAAATCAGTTCTATATTCTTTATTTAAAATATTTATTTTTCCAGTCTTAGTATAAAGCGAACCATTGCGTGCGTTTCGAGTTGGAGCCACACAATCAAACAAATCAACCCCATTTTCAATACCCATAAAAATATCCTCTGGCTCCCCTATCCCTAACAAGTGTCGCGGCTTCTCTTCCGGTAATATTTCATTCACCCATTTCACAACACTAGACATATCTTCTTTTGCAAAACTTCCCCCAATTCCAAAACCATCAAAGTCTAAACTACCGATAAATTCTGCAGATTTCTTTCTTAAATTTTCATCTCGCCCACCTTGAACAATGCCAAAAATAGCTGAAGCAAAATACAAATTATTTGACATTCCTCCATGCTCCGCATGGAACCTTCCGTCTTCATAATTTTTATTTTGCTCCCCACTTAGCAAAACTGAGCTTGTTTCAATTTTTTGTTCGCGAGGGTCCCGCTCAGTATTCTGAAAAGGGTGACGCGACGAAAAATTGGAAATGGCTTCGTTATTTAATTTTTTGTGTTCTTCCAGACTCCTCTCGGCCCATCTATGGGTGCGTTCGAGAGCTTCTTCTTGATATTTCAAATCTTCGGCTGGACTAGTACACTCATCAAAAGCAAAAATTATATCCGCGCCCAAATTATGTTGAATCTGAATTGATTTCTCTGGAGTAATATAATGAATACTTCCATCAAGGTGCGACTTAAAAGACACGCCATCTTGCCCTATCTTTGCAAGTCTAGGTGCATCGCTGTCATCAAAACGTTCCGGTATCATAAATGAAGGGTCAGTGACTTTCACAACCTTGGAAATTTCTTTTCCGTATGCAGCACCCAAAGAAAAAACCTGGAAACCACCAGAGTCAGTAATGGTTGGGCCATGCCAATTCATAAACTTTCCTATTCCCCCAGCTTGCGCAACTGTCTCGTCCCCAGGTTGTAAATATAAATGATAAGTATTGCCGAGTACCACTTCAGCTCCTAAATCTTTTATCTGTTCTGGTGTAAGAGACTTCACACTAGCTTTCGTTCCAACGGGAACAAAAGCTGGAGTATTTATTTCCCCGTGTGCTGTTTTTAATATTCCAGCACGCCCTAAACTATTAGAGAGTTTCTTTTCAATTTTAAAAATCATTATTTTTCTATTTGAATAAATTTCAATTCTTGTATATTTACAGGACTTGAAAGTAATATTTTATCAAAAGAATCTCTCGGATCAGAAACAGATTTCTCGACAATAGCAACCGTATAAGAATTAATACCTGGCAAAACAACTTCAGTTCCTTTTTCTAAAACCCAATCTTTCAATGAAGCCATCTCAAAATTTCCACCCCCACGGCCAACTAACTGCATAAAAATATTTTTACCATTAATTACAACTTCTGTTTTTTCTCCAGGATTTGAAAACAAAATTATCTTAGAAGAATGATCATAAATATCTGCGACTTTACCAATTGGAACACTACCATATGCAAATACCATAGATCCTAATTTTATTCCCTCTTCTAATCCAGCATCTACTATTAGAGAATCATAAAGACTTCTGTTTGGTTTAGATAAAATACTGGCCAAAATCATACTGACTTTAGTATTTTTACGTCCTAAAATCTCTTTCATTTTTATATTCTCATCCAACACTGATGCATAATTAGAATATGTGGCCATTTTTTCATTTAGCATTTCTAAAGCATTATTTTTATCTTCAAATAAAGAAGATTTAAAAGAAAAATACGCTTTTACGGAAGAAAAACTCCCTCCTATACTATTACCCAAAAACAAAACAGGCCTAAAGACAAAATGTGTTGTGGCTCCAAGTTTACTTGAAATTGGATTTCTAAAATAAAAAAGAAGTAATAAAAAAATTACAAATAAAGCTATATTCCAAAACTTTTTTCTTTTTATTTTTTTATCTAGGAGGTAGCTCATCTTGATTGCCCATTAAAACATCTTGATACGAATTTATATCGTCGAGAACAACGCCCGTACCACGAGCAACTGCTGAAAGAGGGTCATCCACTACATAAATAGGAATTTTTAAAGAAGATTGAAGAAGTCTATCAAGTCCATTAATAAGTGCGCCACCACCTGAAAGAGTTATACCCCCATGCATAACATCAGATAAAATTTCAGGTGGAGTAGTTTCTAATACATCCTTCACTCCATCTATCAATTCTCTGATTGAAATAGAAAGTGCTTCACGAATATCGGAATCAGTCACCACAACCTCACGAGGTAGTCCAGTAAGAATATCTCGTCCACGAACTTCTGTTTCCATGTATTCCCCACCAACAACAGAACCGATTGCAATTTTTACCATTTCGGCTGTTCTCTCTCCGATTAAGATTTTAAATTCATCACGCATATATGTGATGATGTCATTGTTCAATCTATCACCAGCAATCTTGAGATTTTTTGATTTAACAATTCCACCCAAAGAAATAACTGCAATATTGGTTGTACCACCCCCCATATCAATAATCATTGAACCCACAGGCTCTTTAATTGGAAGTCTGATTCCTATAGCCGCAGCCATAGGCTCTTCAATCAAAAATACCTTCCTTGCTCCTGCTGAGCGTGCAGCATCATAAACAGCTCGTGACTCAACATTTGTTGTTCCAGATGGCACTCCCACGAGAACTCTAGGGCGAGCTAATTTGGGAGACATTTTATCTGCTTTATTAATAAAATAAGAAAGCATTTCTTCTGTAACTTCAAAATCAGAAATAACCCCATCCACAAGAGGACGAATAGCTCTGATGTGTCCCGGTGTACGACCCAACATATCTTTTGCTTTTATCCCCACAGCGAGAATTTGATTTGTCTTAATATTAACAGCAACAACTGATGGTTCATTGATTACAATACCGTGACCTTTCAAATACACTAAAATATTTGATGTTCCTAAATCAATACCTATATCATTTGAGATTAATTTGTAAATTTTATCTAACATTTATTTAATTTTTTATCAATTTCAACAATTCATCCAAGGAAATCACTTTCCCCTTTTCTTCATTTCTTTTCTTTAACTCTATGCCTCCTTCTTTAATACTTCGAATAGACACAACTGCTCGATAAGGAAATCCTAGTAAATCTGCATCAGCAAATTTTTCTCCAGCAGATATTTCTCCTCTATCATCAAACAAAACTTCAACATTATTTTGAATTAAAGATTCATACACTTTCTCCGCTTCTTTCTTAACATCTTCACCTTCTCCTAAAAGAAGTAAATGAACTTTAAATGGTGCTATAGATTCTGGCCAAATAATACCTTTGTCATCTGCCAAAACTTCAACTACTGTCCCCATCAATCTCCCAAGACCAATACCATAACTACCCATAATCACTAATTTATCTTCACCATTTTCATTTTTGTACTTCAAATCAAATGGAGCGGAATACTTCGTTCCCAATGAAAAAATATTGCCGACTTCTATAGCTCTCTTTTCAACTAAACCTTCTTTCTTTAAATTAAGCAAGGCTATCGTTTCATCGTTATAAACTTCTTTATTGATAGCAATACCTGAATTTTCATCTAAATAAACCGTATCTTCTCCAACAGAAGTTATAGTTTGAAATTCATGAGAATACTTTGAGAATGTTCCACCGGAGGCAAAAGTTACATAAGTTAAATGCCCAATACCTGCTCTCTTGAAAACATTTTGATAAGCAATCTTTGCTTTTTCGTAAAATTCATTATGTTCTTTTTCATCTTTAGAAAAAGAATACAAAGCTTTCCAATAAAATTCCCTACCCCGCATAATACCTGACTTGCTTCTTATTTCATTACGAAAAATATCTTTAAAATCATATGGAAACATTGGCAAATCTTTATAAGAATTTATATATTGTTTTAAAATATTTGCGTGAGCTTCTTCATTGGTCCAAGACAAACCAAGTTCTCCTCCATTTTTTAATTTTGTTTTAAACCATACATCAACTTGTTCATCATCCCAACGATTAGACTTTTCCCATATTTCTTTATTCTGCAAAATGGAAGTTTTCATTTCTACACCACCAATAGCATTCATTTCTTCACGAATTATGTTTTCAATCTTTTTTATAACTCGAAGACCAAGTGGCAAGTAACTATAAACCCCAGCCATTTCCTTATGAATAAAACCACCCCTAATCAAGAATTCAGCATTTTTTGAGGTTTCGTCTGCTGGGGCTTCTTTCCTAGTTTTTGTAAAAAGTTTAGATTGTCTCATAAGGCCATCTTAGCGTAAATATGTCTTTTGGTCAAAGAAAACAAAACACAACACAATTCCTTAAATAAGTCGAAAATATCGGCATAATTTGCAAAAAGTGAAACAATCTGATAGAATAACCCCTATGCAAAAAGTAGAAAAAGTACAAGGAAATAAGAGCGAAATGGTAGAAAAGATGTTCGCCGTCGGAGCCCACTACGGCTACGGAAAATCAAGAAGACACCCTTCTGTTGCTTCTTATATTTTTACAACTAAAAATAAGACAGATATTATAGATTTAGAAAAGACCGAAACATTACTAGCTGAAGCAGAAGAATTCATAAAAAGCTTAGGATCACGCAATAAGGTTGTTCTTTTTGTCGGTACTAAACCAGAAGCCAAAGAAGTGATAAGAAGTCTCGCTGAATCATTGAATATGCCCTACGTAGTAGAGCGATGGATTGGTGGTACACTTTCTAACTTTGTAGAAATAAAGAAAAGAATCGCCGAACTTGAGAATTATCGCAAAGATAGTGCAGAAGGTGGACTCGATAAATATACAAAAAAGGAAAGAGTTATGCTTTCAAAAAAAATGGACAAGCTTTCCAAATACTACTCAGGTCTTACAGGTCTAAAAAAGTCTCCGGATGCATTATTCATAATAGATGCAAAAGCAGAACACATAGCAGCAACAGAAGCCAGAAAGTCTGGTGTACCTGTTGTTTCCCTTATAAATTCAGATTCAAATATTAAAAATATAACTTATCCAATAGTTGGCAATGATGCAGCTATACCATCTATAAAGTTTTTTACCTCTTCAATAGTTAAAGCATATAAAGATGGTCAATTGTCTATACCATCAAAAGCCTAAATTAAAATATGTCTTCACAAATAACAACTGAATTAGTTAAAGAACTTCGTGATGCTACCGGTATCTCAATCATGCAATGCAAACGTGCTTTAGAGGAAGCTGATGGAGATATGAACAAAGCACTCGCAATATTAAAGAAAACAAGTTCTGATATTGCTTTAAAGAAAACAAGTCGTGAAGTAAAAGCTGGTTCAGTAATTATTAAATCTGACAAAAACAAATCTGTCATGGTTTCACTTCACTGCGAAACTGATTTCGTTGCCAAAAATGAAGACTTCACTGCCCTGCTTGAAAAGTTGGGAGATATGGTCCTAATTGATGGTATTGAAAAGACAAAAGAAAATTATAAAGAATTAATTAACGGAATAATTCAGAAAACTGGTGAAAATATTCAATTAGGAGAAATATATGAGGTAAGTGGTGATGTTGTGGGTAATTATGTACACAATAACAAGATAGCTATCACGGTAAGTCTAGAAGGAGGCAGTGCGGAACTTGCTAGAGATGTTGCTATGCACATAGCAGCCATGAAGCCAGAATACATTTCAGCCTCTGAAATAGACAACGACGCTAAGAACTTAATGATAGAAGTCTTCCAAAAAGAAGTTGCAAATATAGATAAACCTGAAGAAATTAAGAAAAAAATGCTTGAAGGCAAAATCTCAACATATTTCAAAGAAAAGACTTTGACAGATCAACCATTTATAAAAGATGGCAATATAACTGTAGGTAAACTTTTAGAGAATGCGAAGGCTAAAATAAAAGAGGTTAAGCGTTATACTATATAAATATGATTACTTTATTAATATTATTTTTTCTATCTCTCATCGGCATAAGCTTCATGATTGGGAAAAAGCTTGTGTTAATAAGAAATGGCAATGTTATACATCAAGAAACATTACCCAGATTAATTCCTGATTTACAAACCCTAAAATATACAACATACAAAACCACAAAACAGGGAGTATATATAGCAACGATAGTAGCACTAAGACTCTATGTAAAATCTGGAAATCTTGCAAAAAATATATACAACAAAACCAAAACAAAAATACAAAGTTTAAAGAAAAAAGATGAAACAACAGAAAAAAAAGAAGCATCAAAGTTCTTAAAAATGATTTCAGATTATAAATACAAGGTGAAGCACATCAAGAAACAGATAGAAGAAGAAAATAAATAATACACACCACCTTAGCTGTTTTGGCTGAATGCAATAAATGTGGTAGATTATAGTTTGTTGAAAAAAGAATATACACGCCACCTTAGCTCAGTTGGTAGAGCAACGCTTTTGTAAAGCGAAGGTCCTCGGTTCGAATCCGAGAGGTGGCTCAAAAAATTAATCTAAAAAAACTATTCTTTTTTAGCCTTTAAATTAAAGGATTTTTTAACTATTGTACCAAGTTCATCTACATTTCTAAATCCAGTTACTACAGAATCATTTACCACCAGTGCTGGCAATAATGTATCTTTTATTTTATAAATCTGAAGCATTGATTTTACTGCTGATAAATCAGTACTGTAATCAAAAGAATACACGCGAAGTTCTGGGTATTTGTCTCTTAAGTTCGACAATACGATACTTTGTTTTTCACACTCACTACAATTTTCAGCTGTAGTATAAAAATAAAGAATAAAAGCTGACTTAACTCCACAACGGGACGATATTTTTTTCATCAAAAGATAATCCTTTATCTCGAGCAAAGAATAATATTTCTTCAAATAAGAAACAGTGTCACTTGAACCCAAATTTTTCTGTCCCCATTCAAGTTTACCCCCTAAATCATTCAACTCATCAGACAAAAATGACCCAGAAACATTATTGCAAGACAAATCAGATAAAAGTGAGAATTGTGTTTCTGAAGATAAAATATCAATTGAAATTTTGTCTTGAATATCTTTAAGTTGTACTAATTTTTTATTACTAAAATAATTACTAACATAAGCAGCAATTACAAAAAGAAATGCTGTTATAAAAAAGACTATCAAATATTTTTTCCAATCAATTTTTTCTTCTTTCATAAATTTATCTCCACTCGGGAGCTCTAGATAATAATGTGTTATAAACCGCTTTTAAAAG
>JAYSNU010000083.1:0-2496 GCA_043723545.1 Candidatus Nomurabacteria bacterium
GGTCAAGTGCTCTTGCAACTTTCATTGTGCAAATAGTATTTGCAACATTTATATCTTCTTTCTTCAGCATCCCTACATCAAATTGAGCGTTGTGGGCAACTGATACGACATCAGTATTTTCAAATAACGCCTTCATCTCTCCATATTCCTTTGAATCTTTAAAGTGAGGCCTGTCTCCAATTATCTTTTCTGTAATGTGATGTATTGATTTTGACTCAATAGAAATAGGTACTGGTGGATTAAACATCTCATTTAAAATAGGTGCATCTACCCCTCTTTCTTTTACCCCAAGCTGACAGAGCCTATCATTCTCTGTATTACCAGTTGTTTCAGTATCGTAAAAAATTATTTTCATATATTTATATTATTCGTAATCCTCCTCGTCATCTTCACCATTATTTCCACTAAAATTTGGGTTTACTCTATCTAGGTGATTTTGTAATATTATTGTTGCGGCTGATGCATCATTCATTGCATTATCTCCTTGGATATGTGCGGCCTGGACTGATGTATAAGATTCTAATATATAGTATATAGGAGCTCCAGACTTTTCAGATAAAGAATTGCAAAATGGAGTAGCATCAATCATAATCTTATTTTGATTACCGTTTCTATCACGAGAATCGCCCGCAACGATTGCCCCTACATTTTCTTTTTTCATCAAAGCAAGCAAATCATCTGGTGCACTCTTCCTATTCAGAACTACAGAATGAGGAAAAGCCATTCTGCCTGTTGGATCAGAAAGTGATACTCCTATTCGTTTACTCCCATAGTCAATTCCCATATATCTCATAGCGTCATAATAGCACAATGGGAGTTTGTGTCATTCATCACAGTATATTTTTAACCAACTTGACCTACACTAATAAATATTGTAATTTGAAATCTGAACTTCAAAAATTAACAGATGAAAAAGAAAATCTTGTTCTTTATTGTATTAATAATTTCAATTTCGCTAATCGCTCTTGTATACAACAAAACTACTGTCGGAATATCCGGAGTATTACTTAAAGATCTAGACAACGATGATTATACTAAATGGTATGTCATGGGAATTGTTACACTTTTTATCGCAATAGTAAGCGGTGTTATTTATAAGGTTATATCTAGCTTGCTGGATAGATAATACGAATTAATAACTTTGCGGATAACAAAGGGCCAGAAATGGCTTTTTTAAGTAAATATCATATTTGACTTGTATAATTATGTGTGTTATTATGTATAAAGCTTAACATAAAATTTTAACCATGGATGTTCTTGTTGTTGAGGATAATCAAGATATTGCCAAACAGCTAATTGATTTAATCAAAGATTTTTCAAACACTTCGATCGAGTTCACGGAAGCTATCTCTGCAGAGTCAGCCATAAAAGCTATTTCAGAAAATGACTATAAATTCATAATCTTGGATGGAAGGCTTGTTGGCTCACATGGCAAAGACGTATTACTTCAAATGAGTGAGAAGGAACGAAGAAAGACTATTGTGCACTCGGCAGAAGTGAGTTTCTTAATAGAGGCTAGTAAGATGAGAGTTGATGTTTGCAAAAAGGGAGACTATGAATCTTTGGTCGAGTTGATAAAACAAAAACTCATTGTCTATTAAGACAAGAATCTACAAACAAAAGGGATTTCCTTTTGTTTTTTTTAATATAAAAGTCGTGTGCTAATATATAGCTAAATATATATTTGCATTATATTATTTATATAAAGCATTGAAATTAATTATAAAAAATGGAAACTAATTCAAATAAACCTAGCTCAGAAGCCATAACAATAAGTGGTATCCAGACTAAAAAAAGTTTTTTAAACGACACTTCCCTGTGGATTTTATTAATAGTAAATTTAGCAACAATCTTCTTTGCTATAAAGAACAACTGGGACGTTATTGAAATTATGTGGGTTTACTGGTTTCAGGCTGCAACAGTAGGATTCTTTAATTTCATCAGAATATTAGGATTAAAGGAATTTTCAACCACAGGAATTGTATTAAATGGCCACACAGTCGAAGAATCACGAGGTACTAAAAATTTTTCTGCTTTCTTTTTTTTCGTTCACTACGGACTTTTTAGCTTAGTATCTTTTGTATTTCTTTTCTTTGATTCTTTTAGAAAAAATACAACAGTTGAGACAGCTATAACTTCAATAAAGTATGTTTTATTGACATCATTATTATTTTTCCTTAACCATCTTTTTTCATATATTTATAACAGGAAGAGAGATACCAAAAAACAGAATATTGGTGTATTGATGTTTTACCCTTATCTTAGAATAATGCCAATGTTCATTACTATGGTTCTTGGTTCTACTTTTACTGGGGCTTTGCCATTTATTCTTTTACTCAAAACAGTCGCTGACTTAATAATGCATTTTAATGAACATGAAATGCGAAAACAGGAAGTACCAGAATTATAAAATATATTAAAAATCTGCTTTCGCAGATTTTTTGATTTAAAGAGGAGATGAGAGAATAGAACAAGCCTTCGGTGTCCCCAAAAAGG
>JAYSNU010000084.1:0-6460 GCA_043723545.1 Candidatus Nomurabacteria bacterium
TCCATCTAATTTTACACAATTAACTCCAAATGAAATTAGACTAAATCCAGGATCAGGTTTTTATATTTTTGGAGCGGAAAAAGAAGTGACACCCAACCAACAGCAACCACTTATTAAAATAATATTATCTGGTAGTGTTACAGAGAAAGGCATAACATCGCCATTTTCATTACAAACGGCAATTTCTTCAAGAATTATAGATAATGCTTATTAATATGAGAAAATGTATAAAACAAAAAAATATGAATGGAGGTTTCACCTTAGTTGAAACACTCGTTGCTATTTCTATTTTTACCATGGCTGTTCTTACTTTAATCGTTATTTTATCTCAAGGTATTATCAATATTAATTATGCTAAGCAAAAAGTTGTTGCTGAATATTTAGCACAAGAGGGGATAGAATATGTTAAAAATATTCGTGACACTAATGTAATTTCTGCCACTATCACTTCAGTTGGCTGGACTGCTTTTAAAACACAAATAGCTAATTGTTTTGGTATTGATGGATGTTATGTTGATGATGTGAATCTTTTTAATGGAGGTTCTTTGATGACTGTTAAAAATGTCACAGTTGGTGCTTGTACTTCAGGTAATTGTCCCGCTCTTTATTATAGTTCTTCTGGAATTTATAACTATGATGTTGGTGGTAAAAATTCTGGTTTTATTCGTACAATAAAAACGACAGCAAATGGTAATGATGAAGTTGAGATTACTTCAACCGTATCTTGGACTCAAGGTTCGGGTCTTCATAGTATTACTTTTTCAAATAGTTTATTTAATTGGATAGAATAATGAAAAAAATAAAAATACAAAAGAATAAAGGGATAGCACTGCTTTTTTCTGTTCTACTTTCAAGTATTATTTTATCAATAACCATAGGTGTCACCAATATTGCTTTTAAAGAAATACAGTTTGGCACTTCTGCTAAAAGCACTAATGAAGCTTTTTTTGCTGCTGATTCTGGTATAGAATGTGCCTTGTTTAACGATAAATCTTCTAGTAATGTTTTTGTTGCGACATCCCCTGATCCGATTAATTGTTCTGTTGGAACAGTTACTGTGGTTAGTGCTGTATATCCTTTTTGGTCTTTTATTCTTACTGGTCTGGGGTCACAAGCTCAAAGTTGTGCCAAAATAACCGTAGATAAAACAACAACGCCAACCAAGATTATTGCTAATGGATATAATATAGGTGATAGTGTTTGCAATTATTCTGGTTCAAATAGAGTTGAAAGAAGATTGGAAATTACGAAATAATTTACATATAATTTGAAAATAGATGGAAAAAAAGAAAATAAAAGAACGTATAGAAAAATTGCGGAAGCAGATTGAAGATCTGCGTTATCGTTATCATGTTTTAAACGAGCCAGGAGTTACCGATGATGTTTATGAATCTTTGACTCGTGAACTCAAGATTCTTTTGAAAGAGTATCCAGAGTTTGGTGACGAAAATTCTTCTATCGATAGAGTAGCAGGGAAGCCCCTAGATAAATTTGTTAAAGTTAAGCATCAAAATAGGATGCTTTCTTTGAATGATGTTTTTAATAAAGAAGAACTTTATGATTGGGAGAAGAGAATAAAAAAACTTTTGAGTGAAAATGTTAAATTTAATTATTTTTGTGAGGTTAAATTTGATGGTTTAGCTGTTTCTTTAATTTATGAAAATGGAAAATTTATACGTGGGGCGACTCGTGGAGATGGATTTGTTGGGGAAGATATTACACAAAATTTGAAAACCATAAAATCTATTCCTCTTGTTTTGAATGAGCCATATCCAGAATATATTGAAATCCGTGGTGAAGCTTTAATGAGCAAAAAAACTTTAGAAAAGTTAAATATTTTTAATCAAAAAGCAGGAAAGACTTTATTTGCTAATACTAGAAATGCAGCGGCTGGAAGCTTGCGACAACTTGATCCAAAATTAGCAGCGGAAAGAAAACTAGATTTCATTGCTTATGATATAGCAGAAAATAGTTCGTCATATTTAAAAACTCATTCTGACAAACATCGTTTTCTTGAAAAATTGGGTTTTGAAGTTGATAAACACGATGCAATTTGTGGGAATTTAAATGAAGTTATTTTTTTTATCAATAAATTTGAGAAAATTAGACCTGATTTTCTTTTTGGTACAGATGGAATTGTAATATCCGTAAATGAAAATAATTTACAAGAAATCTTGGGTGTTGTGGGTAAAGCTCCTCGTTATGTAGCAGCTTATAAATATGCAGCCGAGAGGGCAACTACAACTGTGAAAGATATTAAAATAAATGTTGGACGAACAGGTGTTCTTACTCCGCTTGCTATATTTGAACCTACGCTTGTGGCGGGGTCTACTGTATCGAAGGCTACATTACACAATATGGATCAAATAGAGCGTCTGGGGCTTCGTATGGGCGATACAGTGGTTATAGAGAAGGCGGGTGATGTAATTCCCAAGGTTGTTGAGGTGTTAATTAAGATGCGTACAGGTAAAGAAGAAAAGTTTAAAATGCCTAAATATTGTCCAACCTGTGGTGGTTTAATAGAGAAGAGAGTGATCGGAAGCACGGAGAGCTCCTCTTCGAAAGGTCCTCGGTTCTCCGGGGCCCCACACCCCGGCCAGACCATTTCTCATAGGACTCTCCGTGTTTCCGATGAGAATTCTTCCGTAGCTTTTTATTGTAGTAATAAAAAATGTCCGGCAAAAAATGAAAGATTTCTTGAACATTTTGTTTCTGCTTTTGAAATATATGAATTAGGCCCTAAGATTTTACGAAAATTTAAAGACGAAGGTTTAATAACTGATGCAGCAGATATTTTTACTTTAGAAAAAGAAGACATAGCCTCACTTCCACGTTTTGGGGAAAAGTCTTCAGAAAATATTGTGAAAGAAATAGAGATGAAAAAGAAAATTTCTTTTTCAAAGTTTCTTTGGGCGCTTGGCATACTTCATGTAGGGGAGGAAACAGCTCGAGACCTAGCAACAACCTTTGGAAATTTAAATAATTTAATGGAGGCTAGTATTGAAGAAATAAATGATATAGAAAATGTCGGCGGAGCAGTCTCAAGGAGTGTTTATGAATATTTTCATAATAAAAATAATTTAAATTTTATTAAAAAATTAGAAGATAATGGCGTAGTTCTTTTAAAAGAAGATAAAAAACAAAAAGGTAAATTTTCTGGCATGATCTTTGTTCTTACTGGCACACTTTCTGCTATGTCTCGTGAGATTGCAAAAGAAAAAATTCTAGTCCATGGAGGCAAGGTGTCTGGTTCTGTATCTAAAAACACTTCTTATGTTGTGGCAGGATCTGATGCTGGTTCAAAGCTAAAAAATGCTCAAAAATTAGGGGTAAAAATACTAAACGAGATAGATTTTATAAATATGTTATGATGTGTTTATTATAAGTTAAACGATAAATTTTATGGGTATATCAGGAAATTTTAATGCAATACCAGAGACACCAAGAAGAGCCACTTATGATTCTAAGGTGGTTCGGATCATTGGTAAAGAAAGGGAAGATTTGATTGCGAGATTAATGAAAGATGCTAAGAATTCAACTGGTCAGTTGATTAAAAAAGGTATGACTCAAGAAGAAGCAGAAAGAGAAGTTACTAGGCGAGAAGTTGCTGCCACAAATAAACTTGCTGCTTAATATAGAATACACAAATTTCTTTTTTTAGAAAAATAATGTAGATTAAAAAGACGGAGGCGTCGCATAGCGGTCTAGTGCACCACCTTGGAAAGGTGGCATGGGGTTACTCCCATCGAGAGTTCGAATCTCTCCGCCTCCGCAAATTTATAGTTGCAATAATTATGAAGGAAGTTATTTATTTAAATAAAAAGGAAGGGGAGACGCCTCTTGAAACTCTTGAGAATTTCCGTAGGAAACATAAAGAATATAAAGATATTTCTATAACCTATGCTGGGAGGTTAGACCCTATGGCCAGTGGTCTGCTTATTTTATTAGTGGGGGAAAAAATAAAAGAAAAAGACCAATATCTTAAACTCGACAAAGAGTATGAATTTGAAATTTTATTTGGTTTTTCTACTGATACTTATGATATTTTGGGTAAAGTTATTTCTTGTACAAATTTTGATTTTAATCAAAAAGAATTTGAAGAATTAATTAAACAAAATATTAAAAGTTTTTCTGGTAAATTAATTCAAAAATATCCACTTTTTTCTTCGAAGACAGTTAAGGGTAAACCACTATTTAGTTATGCTCGGAGGGGAGTAGAGGTAGATATACCTACGCGGGAAGTACGAGTGAAAAGTTTAAAGTTTTTTAAAATTAAACAAATAAATAATAAAAATCTTTTACAGAATATGGAAAAAAGGATTAAAAAAATTAATGGAGATTTTAGGCAAAAAGAAATTTTGAAACTTTGGCGCAAAAATCTCAATAACAAAAACAGTCATATGTTTTATATTGCAGATTTTAAAATTAAATGTAGTAGTGGAACTTATGTGAGGAGTATTGCTAATACTTTGGGTGAAAAAATTGGCATATCAGCCTTAGCTTATAATATCAAAAGGACAAAAATTGGTAATAAAAAACTCGCTAACATTTAACTTTTAAAGTGTTAAAATGGTTATATGTCGGAAATTGACCATTTCAAAATAGACTATAAAAAGCTAAATTTGGCTCAAAAGGATGCAGTGGATACTATTGATGGTCCAGTGATGGTTGTAGCAGGTCCCGGTACTGGTAAAACACAGATTTTAGCATTGCGTATAGCAAATATTTTAGAAAACACTGATGCTAAAGCTGATGGCATTTTATGTTTAACTTTTACTAATTCTGCCGTGAAGGCCATGCGCGAGAGATTACGTAAATATATTGGCAAAGAAGCTTCTAAGGTTCAAGTTTCCACATTTCATAGTTTTGGAATGGATATACTTGATAAATATTATGGTGTTCTTGATTTAGATCATAAACCAGAATTGATGGATGATAAAGATACGGTTTTGCTTTTTGATGAAATATTAGAAGAAAATGATTGGAAATTTATTCGTCCCAGATCTGATGCATCTAGATATTTTCGGGATTTAAAAAGTTTGATTTCTTTGCTTAAGAGAGAGCGAATTAGTCCAGTAAATTTTGAAAAGGAAATACAAGATGAAATAAAAAGAATTGAGAAAGATCCTGACAGTATTTCTTCTAGGGGGGAGAGTAAGGGAGAATTAAAAAAGGATGTACAAAAAAAGATAGAAGGTTTGGAAAGATCACTTGAATCAATGAATTTCTATCATATTTATGAAAATCTTAAAAAGGAGCGTAATTTGTTTGATTATGATGATATTTTAGAATCATTAAATAAAATAATTGATATTTCAGATGATGCTAAGAGTTATATTAAAGAGAATTTTCTTTATATACTTATCGATGAACATCAAGATTCTAGCGGTGTACAGAATGCTTTTTTAACTAAGGTATGGGGAGGTGAAGAAAGACCTGATATCTTTGTAGTTGGAGATGATCGTCAACTTATTTATGGTTTTGGTGGCGCCTCACTTGCTTATTTTGAGAATTTTAAAAATGCTTTTGGTAAAGCTAAACTTATAACATTGGTTGAGAATTATCGTTCGACGCAAAATATTCTTGATTCTGCTCATGAATTACTTCAAAGTTCAATAACAAAAGAAATATTAAAAAGTAATACTAAAGAAAACCACGATCTTCGTTTAGTTGAAGCTTATTATGAAAGAGATGAGATTATTTTTATAGCACTTGAAATTCAAGAAAAAATTAAGAAAGGAATTGATCCGAATGAAATTGCTATTTTAGTACCTAAAAACAAACAAGTAAGAAGTGCCTTGGCAATACTAAAAGATATGAATATACCAGTTGGAGCGGGGGATAAATTAGACTTCTTTTCTACATCCGAAGCAACATCATTGTTGCGAGTTTTGAAAGTTATATCTAATCCGAATGATGGTGTAATGCTTGGTGAATCATTTTTTGATAAATTGTCTGATATTTCTCCATTCAAAGCTCATAGTTTTATTAAAGATAATAAAATGCGTGAATTTTCTTTATTAAATGTTGTAGAAGAAAAGAATAATTTATTTGATGGAGAAAATGAAGTTAATGTTTGGCTTGGTAAATTGAAAAAATGGGTAGGATATTCTAATGAGCCATTTTATCAATTTATACAGAAAGTTGGGACAGAATTTTTACTTGATAGTTCGAAAAATCACGAAGAATTAGTTTTGCGTATTGAAGTAGTTAGGACCCTGCTTCATCTTGTTCTTTCTCAAATAGAGAAAAATCCAAAATTGACACTTAAGGAATTTATTATTTTCTTGGATAGGATGATTACTTATGGTGAGTCTATTCCTTTAGCTTTATTTGCGCCTGAATATGGTGTAAAGGTTTTGACCTTGCATGGTTCTAAGGGTTTAGAATTTGATTATGTTTATATTGCTCATATGGATGAACGGTCTTTTGCTGGTGGTAGAGTCGGGGGCTTTAGTTT
>JAYSNU010000085.1:0-2478 GCA_043723545.1 Candidatus Nomurabacteria bacterium
TTTTCTGTCTGCATCTTCTAAAACTGGTGGTTTATTTTCAAGCATTATTTTCAAAGAAGAAGAAGCCTCATCTATAAGATCCACAGCCTTATCTGGTAAAAATCTATTTGTAATATATCTAGAAGAAAAATTAACTGCAGAAACAATAGCGTCATCTGTAATACGTACTCCATGAAAAAGTTCATATCTTTCTTTAAGACCACGAAGAATAGCAATAGCATCTTCGACGCTTGGCTCATCAATGTATACAGGCTGAAAACGACGAGCGAGAGCTGGATCTTTTTCAATATGCTTTTGATATTCACGAAGAGTTGTAGCACCTATCGCACGCAATTCTCCACGAGACAAAGCGGGTTTTAACATATTAGAAGCATCCATAGTACCCTCAGCACCACCAGCGCCGACTATGGTATGAATCTCGTCTATAAAAAGAATTATTTTACCATCAGATCGTTCTATCTCTTTCATTATTCCCTTTAATCTCTCTTCGAATTCACCACGATATTTTGTACCAGCTACGAGCATACCCAGATCAAGAGAAACTAATTCTTTATCTTTTAAAGATTCAGGAACATTATTTTTTACAATCATTTGCGCAAGTCCTTCTACAACAGCAGTCTTACCAGTACCAGCCTCCCCTATCAATATAGGATTATTTTTAGTCCTACGAGAAAGTATCTGCATAATACGAGTGATTTCATTGTCTCTACCAATTACTGGATCTAATTTATCTTCTTTGGCAAGTTTTGTTAGGTTGCGAGTATATTTTATTAATAATTTAAATTTCTTTGGCTCACTAGCATCAGTAATATTTTGACTACGAAATTCTTCTAAAACTTTTACAATCTGATCTTTGTGTATTTTAAATCGCGCTAATATTTCTCTAGCTTCACTAGTTACTTCAAGCATTGCAATAAAAAGATGCTCCGTAGAAACAAAATCATCTTTCATATATTCTGCCAATTTTGCTGAATGTTCTATGACTTGTGCAAGATCAGGATTAAGATAAATTTGATATGAAGGCGAAATAGTACTCTGTGTCTCAGGTGGTTCAATCATTTCCAATACTGAATCCGTCAAAAGTACAGTATCTACTTCCAATCTATCCAAAATAGAATTCACCATCGATTCATCTTGTAACAATAATGCTGCCAATAAATGAGTCGACGAAACATGATTCACTCCACGCTCGATAGCGAGCTCATGGGCTTTTTTGATGGCATCTTTTGCTTTAGTTGTAAATTTATTTAAAGGTGGCATATGTATGAATTAAAATCCTTAAAATTAGGGTTTGTAAATATAGCTTATAAGCTCTTACTGAATTTTAGATGAAGAAACTGGTGCTGCTATCAAAGCATCACTTATAGATTTTATAGAAGCAAAAGATGCGACGTCAGGAGAAAGCGCTATACCTAATGCTTCACCATCTAAATTAAGTATTATGCTTCCTATATTTGATTTCGAAACACTCATATCTATACCCTTACTTGCATTTAATCCTTCAAATATAAAAGAAGAAATGGAATTACCTAGAACTAGAACTTTTTGTCCAATTTTCATTTTAGATAAATCACCAAAAGTTGGTACTGTAAATACTGCCTTATCTGTGCCATTTACAGGAGCTCCTATTTTAAGAAAAGAAAATCCTGCTTTGTTGGTAGAAATAAAATCTGCTTTAAATTTTCCACTATCATTTTTTACATAGTACACTTCTTTATCTGGTACAAGAATAGCATCAGCCACAAGAGTGCCATCAGTAGACACGACAAAACTTCTCCCAGCGGATACTTCAATTGTTTTTAAATCTACATCTTGTGTTTCCTTAGTTACAGAAAAAATTGATGATTTATTTTTATCTAGAGCATCCACCACTAGATCCTCTTCTTTAACGACAACTGTCTGGGTAGTGGTCTTACCTTCGACTTGTTGAATTTTTTCAACAGTTTGTTGAATAATACGATTTACAGGCGCAGTAAAAGATGGTGGTGCTTGTTGCATCAATGTAACAGTAGTAATACCTGTAGCAATAGAAGTCACAAAGCTCAAAAGCACTGCGAGTAATATAAGTTGTGATTTGTTTAGTTCTTTTATATCCATATAGTTCAATTATACCATTTTTTTAACTTTGTCAAAATTTGAGATAAAGATAAAATTGTATAATTAATTTCTTTTTTTGTTGTATCTCGCCCGAAAGAAAAACGGACACCACCTACTTTAAAATCTTTTTTCTTACATATAGCTTCAATAACATATGAATTCCCTGCATTACTACTTTCACAAGCACTTTTTGATGAAACCATGATTCCTCTTGCGGAAAGTTCTATAACTAAAAGTTCGCTGGGAATTTTGGGAAATGTAATATTGAGATTGTTTGGTAATCTATTTTTTAAATCTCCATTCACCATAAACTGCGGGTGTCCAACACCCGAATATCGGGTGTTGGACACCCGCAGAAGTTCTTTCAAGAAATAATCTTGA
>JAYSNU010000086.1:0-1729 GCA_043723545.1 Candidatus Nomurabacteria bacterium
AGTCTCCCTTGTATAAAATTTTTATCAATGGATCCTACGTGTACAATTCTTGAAATTGATGGAGAGGGAAACACTGATGAAGTATTTGAAAGACTTATAACCAAGCTTGAGCAATCGCTTGTTAAAAAATAAAATGGGACAGCAGACGCTACCCATTTTTTTATTTGAAATTAATTTGAGAATCTTCCTGTAACCCACTCAACTTCAGGACCCCAGTTTCGAAGAGGACATGAAAATCCTGGAGAGTCTGCCCTGATTCCTGACGTTGTTTCAAAATTATACACACCAAGTATATAAAAATCTCCACTGGATGTGGCACAATTGGAATATCCTGGTGCATATCTGTAATATCTATAACCAGTTGCACAATTCACACCATTAATATCTAAGGGGTCTCTTGGAACTCGATTTATATAGCCGTTTATTTCTAGATCTTCAAGAAAGAATTTTCCATTTGCATTATTGTCACATGGAGACGTATCCCAACCACCACTATCATTCTCAATAGGGGGAGGATATTGACCTTTGTCACTGAAGTACATTTCTAGGGCTTTGGTTATTTGAGCCATGTCTACAAGCCTCCTAGAATCACGAGCTTTCATTCTGGCCGCACTCAAGCTTGCAAGTACAACAGAAGAAAGTAGTCCAATTATTGCTATGACTACCAACAACTCTATTAAAGTAAATCCTTTTTTTACTTCAATTCCACCTGTCACCCTTGAAGGGTCTATAAGAGTAAAGCCCTTTCTGTTTTTACTACTCATAATAACTAATTATACATTAAAATCTTTAGTGCATGCATTTTGCTTCACTTGCTATTTATAACTAAAATGTTAGTCTTTCCCTAGATATTTGATGTTTAACTAAAACAATTTTACATATGAAAAATACACTCATTGCTCTAATTACAGCTCTTAGTGTTCCTTCATTTGTGGACGCTCAAGAGATAAAACTTTTATTTGGTGGAGATGTAACTCTCGGAGATAATTATCATGATATTGCCAATATCGGAACTAATGTTGGATATTCCTTTCAAAAATTAAAACCACTAATTGATAGCTCTGATTATTTTGTTGTGAATCTTGAAACAACGGTTACAGAATCTACAAAAAGAAATCCAAAACTTTTTAATTTCAAAACTCCAAAGTCAGATTTGGTAATACTCAAAGCTGGGAGAGTAAACGCAGTCTCTGTAGCAAATAATCATGCCTATGATTTTGGTAAGTCGGGGCTTTTTGATACTTTTGATGCTCTAAAGGAATATAATATTCCGTATGTGGGAGGAGGGAAGGACTATACTCTAGCTCGAAAGGCATTACGAATTGTTATTAAAGGTAGAAAAATCTCATTTCTTGCTTTTGGGAATAATGACGATGAGTCATCATATACATATCTCTTGCACAGAAGAGAGGAGAATATAAAAGCAATGATTGTAAATGAAAAATTAGTTTCTGATATTGTAGTTATACTTTTTCACTTTGGTGTAGAAATGGATAAGAATCCCAGAACAGAAGAAATTGCTTTGGCTCATCTATGTATTAACGCAGGAGCAGACGTCGTGGTGGGTTCTCATCCACATGTTGTCCAGCCTGTTGAAATATACAGAGGAAAGCCAATCGCCTATTCCCTTGGCAATTTAATTTTTGGAGGTAATAGAAAAGGTCCAAAGACTGGAATGCTTTTGTCTATTACTATATTAAATAAAAAGATCTTTTTCAAAAAAATTATG
>JAYSNU010000087.1:0-3678 GCA_043723545.1 Candidatus Nomurabacteria bacterium
AATAATTTTTGAGTACAAAAATTGCCGAGCCGGGGTCGGCAAACACTTACGCAGAATTTGAGCAAAGCGAAAAATTATGCTTAGTGATTTGTGACCACATTAACTTAGAATGCGAAGCATACAAAAAAAGACCTGTCGGGTGTTGGACACCCGAAACCATAATTACATCACAAATTTAAACTTACTCAAATCGGAGATTATTCTTCATCTTTAAATTAAAACGAAAAACGCACCTCTGCGTTTTCGCTTTGGTGCATTAAAGATATAACTATTTGCGAGTTCACTCGTCCCCGCTCCGAAGAATTTCAGAGCGGGGTTGCCTGTACTTGAGATCAGTCCCGCGTAATCTCAATACCACCCTTCTTGAACCTGGACCAGAGCCTCAGAAGGATGTACACCCCACCGACGACGAACAAAATGACGCCGACGGTGTCCCAAGCGAAGATAAGTCCACTGTTTATCATTTGGCCACCTCCGGTGGCACAGGTTTCGTTTTTGCTCTCACAAAATCAAAGAGCAGCTTGTATATAGTATAATACAAAAATATACGAAAGTCAAGGGTTGCAAGACTTTTATTTAATGTTTTAAAGCTATATTATATATAAACAATGAAAAATAATCAGAAAGATTGGTATATAGTCATAGGAACAATTCTATTTTTTATCTTAGTGAAACTCACGACACTCACTTTTCGCTTTGGTGATGAAAATGTCTATTTCTATATGTCAGATGCTATTCTAAATGGCTTTATCCCCCACCGAGATTTCTTTCTTGCTGATCCGCCAGTTTTTATTTACATCATGGCTTTTTTCAAAATGCTATTTAGTTCACATATTATTTTATTTAAAACTCTGCCAATATTTTTTGATAGTATATCGGCAATACTTATTTTTCTATTACTTAAAGAAAAAAACAAACTGGCTTTCTTTGCACCTATACTTTATTTAGCATCATTCACTGTTATTTCAACTTCTGATTATGTTACTGGAGCTGAGATAATGATACCTTTTGTGTTACTAGCCATACTACTAGACCAAAAAGGCAAACAATTTTATTCTGGAGTCTTTTGGGCACTAGCCTGTCTAGTAAAGCTCTACGCAGGGCCAGCATTACTTGGTTTTCTTTTTTATAAATTAACAAATAAACAATACGAGAATATTAAAAAAATAATTATCGGTGGTTTAGTGACAACACTAATAATCATGCTCCCATTTTTTATTCTAGCACCACAACAAACTTTTTATAATCTTTTCATCCATCAAATGAATAGACCAGAAGGTATAAATAAGTGGAATATATTTACATTTTTCGTCACCTTTGAATGGCTCCTTATTTTAACTGCTATTTGGAGTGCAATCAAAAATAAAAATAACATGTTTGTCTATCCACTGATCTTCTCAACTATTTTTTTCTTATTATACAAAGATTTGTATTTTTTATATTTACACATATTGATACCATTTATCGTAATCCTAACAATTTACGCTTTAGAATTTCTATGGAATAAACAAAAAGAAATAGTATATGGCTTCATGGTAATATTCTGTATTATGTTTCTTTATGGAAGTTCTTCGTATGTAAACATTTATCAAAAAGAAGGAATCTTTAACAATCCAGAAGAAATATCCGCAACACTAAAAAATACACCAGAAAACTTCCCTATTTATGGTGTTCAAGAAGTAGCACCACTCGTGGCATTAGAAGCAAATAAAAAAATCTTTGATAATAAAATAGATACTAATACTCAAAACTTCGCTGCTAAAACTCATGATTTAAATAAAATTTCAGAAGATGCTGTAAATAATGGTATTTATCTCATAGCTCGTGTTGGTGAATATCCAGCACAAAATATTCACGACACAGGATTTGAAGCATATTTCAGTAAAGAAATCTTCGATAAGTATTGCACAATGTATAAAAGCTTCGACCGTTCCACCCCGGACAGCTCCTTAAATAAAATCACGATTTATAGATGTAAGAAATAAATTATTTTTTTACTTCTCTTGTAATAGCCTTAAACAAAACATCAAGCTCTATCGTGGCGACACCTACAACTTTATCAGCACCACCATAATAAATGTGAAGTAATTTGTCTTGAACAGTCATGCCACAAGGAAAAACAACGTTATTAACTATACCTATCTTTTCATAATCCATCTGCGGTTCAAAAATTGGGTCCGTAATACGAGCAAGCACCAATGCTGGATCTTTCAAATCAAGCAGTACTGCACCCACTCTATATGTAGAACGACTTCGAGATACACCATGATAAAGAAGCAACCAACCATATTTTGTTTTAATAGGAGGTGCTGTAATTCCAACCTTTGCACTATCCCATGAATTTATTCTAGGACCTATTAGCCTTATACACTTGTTAATCATCTGATTTTTAAAATCAAGTGTCTTAAAATAATCTCCACAAATTTCATCTCCCACACGATGCAAGATAAAATATTTACTTCCAATCTTTCCGGGGAAAATACAAGTATCTTTATCATCAAAACCTGGTGGAGTAATCAATATTGGTTTTTCCCATTTCCAATTTCTCTTTAAAAAATCTTTTTCTGTTATAGAAGTTATGGCGACTCGTGGTGGCCCTATGCCATCAAAAGCTGTATAACACATATAAATATTGTCACCTATTTTGGTTAACCTGGGATCCTCACAGCCAGAATTGCCACCAGGAACTTTTTTTGATTCAAAATCTTCTCTTGGACCATAAATAGGATCTAATAATCTCTCATCTATATTTAAACCATCTTTACTGCTAGCATATCCAATAAAGGAAGTATTATCAGCAGAAAGTGTTCTATATAAAATATGTGTTGTTCCTCCTATACGCAATGTTGCTGGATTAAAAGTAGCTGTAGCTTCCCACGGGTGATCTTTATTGGGTGTAATAATAGGATTGCCTGAAAATCGTTTAAAATGCCACTTACTACAAGTTTCGGGTCTTATTGTTCCCAAAAGATCAGTCATATGTACATGGGCAACACACACAGAAGTGTCGGCGGCTCCATAATAAATAAAAAGAAAATCTTTCTTTACAATTGCACCAGAAGGAAAAACTATATTGGGAACATAGCCGGAAAGCTCGTATGCCTCACGAGGTGCAAAAAGTGGTCCACCAGTACGTCCAACAATTTCCAAAGGATTTTTTAAATCTAGAAGCACAGCCTCAACACCAAAAATTCTTTCCCCTCTTCCTGGAAAATAATTTTGTATGTGAGAATATACCATGAGCCATCCATATTTTGTTTTTATCGGAGTCGCACCCACTTCGACATGATCAGTGTCAAATCTTTTTAAATCAATTATGTGTTTATCAATTTCTGCATACCATTTCTCCCAAAATTTTGCATCCCACAATTCTTCTATCTTATTACACTGCGCAATTGCCATCTTTACTGGCGGCATATCTGTATTAACCGAAACAATAACTGTAATTTTCCCCCCTATACGTTCTGGGAACAATGTCATAGCTTTAGCATTAAAGGGTGTAACCAAATGACGATCTTTAATCTTTTTTAAATCTTTTGATATTGCTACAGCAACTTTAATACCTTTCGCTTCAAAGGGATATGTAGAAAGTGCAGTATAAAATATATAATAATTTCCTTCAAAAAAAGTTATCCTGGGATCTTCGCATCCAAATCTTTCCCATTCTTCTTCTGGAAC
>JAYSNU010000088.1:0-6779 GCA_043723545.1 Candidatus Nomurabacteria bacterium
TTTGCTACTGTTGCTGCTCTTAACCAAACAGGACCAATAGACCAAAATACAGCAGACCAATTAAGTGCTTCCTTATTAGAAAAAATACAAAATCCAGAAATTAAGAGACTTTACTTAATTACCGAAATAAAAACAACCAAAGATAACAGTTTGGATTCTTTAAAGAAATATATAAATGATCTGGCTTCTGTATACAAAAAATATCCCAAAGAAGGGGAAACAACAGCTGTTTTTCAAGAATTTTTAAACGACGGAAAAGAAGTAAATGTTTCTGCTTTAGAAAAGCTTGATCCAATAATAAAAAAAATCCAAGAAACTATAAATGGTCAATTAAAAATAAATACTCCATCTGATTTTGCTCAACCACACTTAAATGTAATAAATGCACTTGAAGTTATAATGGAAAACTTGAATGACATAAAACTTTTTGACACAGATCCAATAATAACGATGGGTGCAATTAGTAAATATGGAGAAAATTTAAACACACTACAATCAGAAATGAACAGTTTAATAAATACACTAAGTAGTAAATTGAAGAATTAAAAGAAAAGTCATATAATATAATGGTAAAAATGAAAACAAAAAATAAAATACCAAAATTAATTTCAAGTCTTTTGATTGTTTCAATAATAATTCCTAACTTGTTTTTTTCACAACCAAAACAAGTTAACGCGCAAGCAGCTATAACATTTGACCCAATACAATCAGCATTAAAATTTATAGGAAATGCAGTTGGTGTAACTGGAACTGTTGCTGGGGTCACAAGCACTTCAATACAAGTTAAAAATGTTCTAAAAGCAATAGCACAAGAATTTCTTAAAGCTGCTGCAAAAAAAATGCTAGCAGAAATGACGAAGAGTACAGTGAACTGGATAAATACCGGCTTTCATGGTCAACCATTGTTCGTACAAAATCCTCAATCATTCTTCCAAGACATAACAAAAAGTGAAGTAAAAAATTTAGTAGACCAAATAGGGTATGACAGACTAAAATCTCCTTTTGGGAAACAATTCGCACTGCAAGTAATAGATAGCTATAAAAGAACAGCTCAACAAAATTCTGAATATAGTTTAAATAAAGTTATTAATGACGAAGAATTTCTAAATAATTACAGAATCAATTTTGCAAGAGGGGGATGGGATGGATTTCTTCTAAATACTCAATACGCACCAAATAATCCAATAGGGTATAACATAACCGAAGCTTCTATTTTAGGTGAAAAAATTGCTGGTACTCAACAAACTGCAGTACAAAAAGTAAAAGATACTTTGAACCAAGGCATGGGCTTCCTTTCACCACAGACTTGTCCCAGTAACCCTAGCTACAACAATGGAGTAAACGAATTTAATAGACCTTCATTTAGTTTTAATCCTGCACCTGGGGACCTTCCTCCAGAACCAAAACCTACTGATGCCAAATATCAAGGCGATATTGGAAAATACGGATCACCAACATTTCTTTCAGATTATGCTATTTGGCAACATCAATACAATGTTCTAAAAGCTGCAAGAAAAAATGCTTGGGCTAAAACCAATGATTGTCCGAATGGCTTGGCAAGTACCACACCGGGCTCCGTAGCAGCAAATAGCATAATGAATGCTCTAGGTACCCCAATGAAACAAGGGGAATTGAGTGCGGCAATGGGAAATAGTCTATCGACAGTTTTCGACTCATTAATAAACCATTTCCTGGATAAAGGTTTGAGTAGTTTGGCAAGTAAAATAAACCCACAACAAACACCAGATACTTGGAGTTACAATGGAGAAACTCTTGGTAGTCCTTCAAACAACACAGATACTTTCGGTGGCCCTGACCAAGAAATAATACTAAGTGATTTCAAAAAACAAATAAGTGGGTATACAACAATACTTAATGAAGATGGAACAATTAAAGACGTTACAGTTGGAGAAATTGGTGGGGGAACATATACTCCAGGTGATATAGATAATACAAAAACAGAAATAGCTCTAATGGACAATAAAGATTATACTTCTCCTGGAATTTTACAATTAATGCAAATAATTCCAATAGAAACACAAAAACTTGATGAATGTCTACCAGGATTAAACAAAGGATGGGAGGCTAGGTTGAAAACAGAAACTGAAAGAAATAGTAAAATTCTTTTAAAAGAAAGCGGTAGTTCTGATGATTTGAAAGTAAAAGCAGTAACGGATGTTCTTCGTGAATTAAATTTCGCAGTAGCATCGTACAAAGATTGGGTAACAATAAAAATGATGGGCTCTCTTCCTAATGCAGTAACTTATATGGATGAAATAAGTAATTTAGATACTTTGACTCAAAAAACATCAGAAACATCAAACAACAAAAGGGATAAAGAAAAGGCATTAGCAAGATTGAGGTCTTTGCAAAACAGTCTCAGTCTTATTCCAAAACAACCAAATCCTCAAGACTCTGATCAAGCTGCTTATAAAAGAGACGAGACGAAATTAATATCAATAAAAAAACAATATGATGCAATAAAAAATATAATTTCTAATACGACAGGCATAGAAGAAACAAAATCAACCCTAAATACATTAAAGGATACTTTAGAAAATCTAAACAAATTAAACACGGAATGTGTAGCAGAAAGACGGGACGCTGGTTGGAGTAACGATGGAAATAATTTAGGAGATGGCATCCTAATGTCAACTAACAATCAACCAATCACTGTTCAAATTCAAGATCAAATTTTTGGACAAATTACAGTTAACACAGGACAAACTAATGGTTCAGAAATTGGACAATTTTGTTCAGTCCCAATCATAAGTGGATACAGTCATGGAGACATTATACGACAAGACGACTCAAATCAACATGGTGCATTAAAATTCACATTCAGAAATCCACATGGAAATGACGGGGGAGATCCAGGATATGAAGATCTTCCAATGTTAAATGCCCGAGAAGTATATGGTGACGATACAAGAAAGTTTAATCCGGTTGTCGTAGATATAGATTGCAATACTCTTTTCAAAGCAAAACCAACTGATTATAAACATTCTGGAGATCCAGCATTTTAAACAGAAGATTGTGATAGTTTCTGAAGTTAAAAATAGTAATGAAAAATAAAATAGGCAAAATAATTCCATATTTATTTGTACTCATCATGCTTGTCGGATTTTTGGGTGTTACTAAACCAGCACAAGCTCAAGGTAGAGTAGATAGCAATTCAGGAGCTACGCAAATGCAGTGCTATAAATCAGTAGACAAAGGTGATTTTAAACTAGACACAACTAAAAACAGTGATACTTGTAAAACTGATACGAGTAATCCAAACATCGTCTATAAATGGGAAGGGGTAAATGGAACTGGTCAAGCAGTTAATGCAAATGGGCAAACACCAACACCAGATAAAAGTGCGATAGAAGAAGCAGTAGCTAAATTAAACTGTCTAAGTTTTACAAAATTCTCTCCGACGGGATGTTTAATTTCTTTTTCTTTTCCTTTATTTTTTCAACTTCCTGCTTTTATATTAACAGTTGCAGCAAAAATATTTAACGCTCTATTGGCAATTACTCTAAGCAGTCAACTTTATACTGCGGGAACCAGTGGCGGGACTTTCATTGCGGTAGCATGGGGAATAGTCCGAGACATGTCTAATATCTTTTTTATTCTCATACTTCTTTATACAGCAATACAAGTAGTACTGGGTTTAAGTCATAGTACAAAAAAAACAATCTCTATGGTAATAGTTATGGCAATGTTAATAAATTTCAGTATGTTTTTTACTCAAGTAATAATAGACTCATCAAATGTTTTAGCATTAATTTTTTATAATAAAATCACAATAAAAGGACCTGGGGGGGAAACTATTCCATACACAGGAACCACCAGTTCTAGTGTACAAGAAAAAGATTTTGGGGGAGCTATTGCGGGTAGTTTTAATCCCTCTAAATTAATGACACCAGAAATGTTTGACAAACAAATATATAAAGTTCCAGACCCAGATTACCCAAACGATCCAACAAAATTTAAAGAAATAACAGAACCACAAAGCCCCATCTTTCTCTTAGCGATGATTTTTATATCTTGTATTATATTTTTATATGCGGCTTATGCATTCTTCATTGCTGGAATAAGTTTCATAGGAAGACTTATAGAACTGTGGATGCTTATAATATTCTCTCCTTTTGCTTTTATGTCTTCAACCTTGCACGAATTTGAAACAATGGACAGTTTCGGCTGGAAGCCTTGGTTTAAAAAACTTATGTCCACAGCTTTTATGGCACCACTGTTTATGTTTTTTATGTATTTAATTTCTCAATTAATTGGAATACCTATGTTTACTGCGTTAATAAAAGGAGATCAGGATTCTTTTGGAACAATTATATCTGTCGCAATTCCAGCAATAATAAACTTAACTCTTTTGATGAAAGCTGTAGACTTGGCAAAAAAGGGCGGTGGAAAATTCGGAGAATTAGCATTAAAAGGAGTACAAATGGCGGGGGGTCTCGCCTTGGGCGCAGCCACTGGTGGTGCAGCAATGCTTGCTTCTAACACAGTGGGAAGAATAGCAAGAAACGATGCGGGAAACGACGAACTAAAAAAACGAGCCGTAGGTGGAGATAAGGGTGCACAAAGAAGACTCGCTCTTTCAAATTCTTTGGCAAAAAATAGTTTTGACTTCCGTCAAACAGGTGTAGGAAAATTTGTTACAAAAAAGACAGGTCTAGACATGGATTCTGGTCTTGGTATTGTTGGAATGAGTACAGAAAAGTTAAAAGGTGGAAGAAAAGAAAGAGATAAAGAAGACTCAGAAAAAGATGAAGAAAAAGGTAAAAGTTATGAACTATCACCTTCAGCAGCAAGAGCTCAAAACGATCGTGCAGAAAAATATAATGCCGATAAAGATAAGGCAGCAAAAAACACATCAGAAGCTTGGGATAGAGACTATGAAGCAAAAAGGTTACCAAATAAATTCTCTGCAAATCCTGTTGAAGAAAAAACATTCGAAGAGAACTATAAAAAAACTAATCCGAAACCCGTATTTAATGAAGAAGCATTCAAACAAGCTTATGAAAAAGGAGACAAAGCAACCTTACAATCTTTCGGTATAGATATAGAAAAAGATGCAAAAGATGAAGCAAGGAAAAAAGTACAAAGTACACAAGGTGCTGCATTTAATCTTGCTACATTTGAAAAAGAATATAAACCAGATCCTAATATTATTAAATCTGGAAGTGTTGGTGATGCCAAGAGTGTCAACAAAGAAAGAAGAGACGCTCTCGCTTGGAGCTTAGAAAATCCTGACAAACAAAGAACAGAAGATGGAAAAGAGATAGTGAAGGCTCTAAAAGATTATACAAATTCAATAACTACAGGAATGGCAAAAATGACAATGACTCCAGGAGGACTCGCAACAACAGCAACAATCGGGGCTTTGACTGGTGGAATAGGTGCGGCAATAGCCATCCCAATTGGTGGACTTATTTATGCAATTAAAGACATGGCAAAAGATCAAGTACAAGCACGTGTTTCAATATTGGCCGAACGAAAAGATGTCATTGCTGGTATAAGAAAAGGAGTAGATAAAAAAACTCATCTTCTTCATGAATTAAGTGAAATGGTAAACGAAGAAGGTGGCCATGGAGACCATGGCAAACAAGAAGGTGGTGGCAATGGTAAAACACATAAAACAACACCACATACAGCAGAAACACACGAAACACCAAAAGAAGAACACCCAAATTAAATAAAAGTCGATTATAAGTAAAAAAAAATAAAAACTATGGACGAAAAAACAAAAAAATTAATAAAAGAAAAATTTGATGCTCTACCAAAAAGCATCCAAGAGGTAATCCTGTCTTCTAATTATGAAAATTCTCTTTTAGAAATAGGTCAGCAATATAAATTAAACGTAGAACAATTGGGTGTTTTAGAAAGAGAAACAACACTTGTAATGATGGGGTTAATACCAACAAAAGATTTCGAAAATGAATTAACCCAAGAACTTGGTGTTGAAAAAGAAAAAGGAACACAAATTACAAAAGACATAAATGAAAAAATATTCATTAGGATTAGAGAATTACTAAAAATAATGAATACTCCTATTGAGGAAAACATTCCCGTTGAAGAAAGTCCCCAAAAAATTGAACAGAAAAAAAATACAGAAAATGAACAAGACATGATAATGAGAGGAGCTGGAATAGAAATAGAGAAAAATGGTTTTACAAATACAGAAAATGGAGCATCGAATAAACTTTTAGATTCAGTAAAAATACCAGTAATACACACAGATCATTCGCTAACAAACATAACTCCTTCAACAAATCTAAAAACAAACACGGGGGCACCATCAAAATTAATGACAGATATAAAAAAAGTAACGCCAGTAACACCAAAAATAGATTCTTATTCAAAGAATAAAGATCCATATCGATTAAGTCCAGACGAGTAAAAAGTGAAGGAAAAATGTTAGAATAAAAATAAATGCAATTTAAGGTACCACAATTTTTAGAAATAGAAGACAAGATTTTCGGCCCTTTCACCTTCAAAGAGTTCGCTTATTTAGTTGGTGGAGCAGGAATGTGTTTTGTTTTATATAAATTACTTGGTTTAACATTAGGAGCAATACCGATATTAATCGTAGGAGGGTTCGCAGCACTTTTGACTTTCTATAAACCAAATGAAAAGCCATTTATAAACATGGTAGAATCATTTTTCAGATATAGCATGCAAAGCAAACTATATGTATGGGAAAAAAGAAAACAAAAAAAGGGAACAGCAGAAAATGAAAAGAAAGAACAGGAAACAGTGCAAATGCAAAGAAGTGA
>JAYSNU010000089.1:0-4347 GCA_043723545.1 Candidatus Nomurabacteria bacterium
CAGAGTTTGGACGAGTAGCTTGGGATGATAATGGAAATATTGGTAAGAGATACAGAAGACAAGATGAGATAGGTACACCATTTTGTATTGTTGTAGACTTCGATACTTTGACCGATGATACAGTGACTGTGCGAGATCGTGACACCGGAAAACAGGAGAGGGTGGAGGTTAAAAACCTTGCGAATTATATTCAGAACAGAATTAAATAAATATGATTGTTCAATATATTTGACATCCTGTAGCACAATTTGCTACACTTTGAATATGAGAACTACGTTAAACATTTCAATGCCAATTGCATTTAAAAAGAGTGTAGATTTGGCAGTAAAGGAAGGCGATTACGCTTCAGTCAGCGAGTTTTTCCGTGATGCTGTACGAGCATGGAAAGAAGAACAATTATATCAGTCGGTATTAAAAAGTAGAAAAAATATAACAGAAGGACAATTCAAAAAGCTTCGTTCCCTAAAAGATTTGATGTAATTTTATGCAAATTATTTATTCTGCCGAGTTTATTCGTTTGTTCAAAAAACTTTCGGTAGATATAAAAAAAGAGGCGATTAAAAAAGAGATAATTTTCAAAAAAAATCCTTTTGACCCAAAATTAAAAACCCACAAACTAAAAGGAAAATTGAAAGATTGTCACACCTTTTCCATTTCTTACCACCATCGAATTGTCTTTGAGTTTTCGAAGAAAAATTTGATTTATTTTCACACCATAGGCAGTCATGATGTTTATAAATAATTAAAAATTAGATGAAATTTACAAAAAAGATTTTGAATAATGGATTAAGAGTAGTCACGATACCCATGAAAGACAATCCGACGGTGACTGTTTTAGTCTTAGTTGAAGCTGGTTCAAAATATGAAGAGAAAAAGGTAAATGGCATATCACATTTCTTAGAGCATATGTGTTTTAAAGGCACTATTAAAAGGCCTAAAGCTATTGATATATCAAAGGAATTAGATGCTCTAGGAAGTCAATATAACGCTTTTACAGCCCAAGAATATACAGGATATTATGCGAAGAGCGATGCGAAGCACTTCTCGAAGATTTTCGATATTGTTTCAGATATTTATCTTAATTCTACGTTTCCGGAAGCTGAGATGCAGAAAGAAAAAGGTGTCATTATTGAAGAGATAAATATGTATGAAGACATGCCGAATAGGCATGTGCAGGATTTGATGATGAAATTGTTGTATAAAGATCAACCAGCGGGATGGAATATAGCGGGAGAAAAGAAAAATATTTTAAGAATGAAAAGAGAAGATTTTGTGAAATATAAAAAGGAGCATTATCTTCCTGAGTCTACCGTGATAGTTGTTGCAGGTAGTGTCACAGAGCAGAAGGTGATGAGGGAAGTTAATAAAATTTTCGGTGATATTAGAAATGGTAAAAAGGTTCCGAAAAATAAGACTCATGATTTACAAAAAAAGCCCGAAGCTTTAATCAAATTTAAAAAGACAGACCAGACACATTTTGTTTTGGCAATGCGTTCTCATGATTTATTTAGTAAGAAAAATGCAACACTTTTAGTTTTGGGTGGAATATTGGGCGGGGGAATGAGTTCTCGTCTTTTCCAGAAATTACGTGAAGAAATGGGGGTTGGATATTATGTTCGTGCATATAATGATGCTTTTACTGATCATGGATTTTTTCAAATTTCTGCTGGTGTAGATAATAAAAGAATTGATGAAGTTCTGGAAGCCATTTTGGAAGAAATTAGAAAATTAAAAATTGGTAATGTCGGCGAGGAAGAGTTGAATAAAGTGAAAGAGTGTTTGATAGGGAATATGAAACTCTCTCTTGAGTCCAGTGATGATATTGCAAATTTTTATGGTGGACAAGAACTTTTGAAAAAGAAGATTTTTAATCCAGAAGAAAAAGCTCGAGATATAAGAAAAGTTAATTCTCAAGATATAAAAGATTTGGCTAATGAAATTTTTGAAAATAATAAATTAAACTTGGCCCTTATTGGACCATTTAAGGATAAGAATAAATTCCTTAAAATACTGAAATTTTAAAATTTGAGCTTATTGGCGAAATTCACTGTGGAGTGATATTATGATTATATGTTTGGAAAAAACCAAGTTGCCCCTATTTCAATATCAACTGGCACGATGGTCAGATTTTTCCTTGTTTTGCTGGGCTTTTTCCTTGTTTGGCATCTGCGACAAATAATGCTGGTTCTTTTCACCGCCATAGTCATAGCTTCTTTTGTTGAGTCTGCTGTGCCAACCTTTCATAGATTTAAAATAAATAGAGTGTTAGGTGTTGTATTTTTATATGTGACTTTTCTTCTTTTAGCTGCTTTGCTCTTTTATCTTTTCGCGCCACTTCTCATTACTGAAGTTTATAATTTTTCTACTTTTCTGTCTTCTTATATTCCTGGCATATCATTTATTGATTATTTCAAGAGTGATGCATTTTCTGGAGCGAAAGATGTCGTTGCTAATTTGCCACAAAATTTGTCAGTATCTAGTCTTCTTTTAGTTTCAAAAGCATTTATTTTGAATCTTTCTGGTGGATTTTTTCAAACTTTGTCCGCGACCTTCGGTAGCGTTTTTAATGTCAGTTTGATTTTCCTTATTTCTTTTTATCTTTCAATTCAAGAGAAGGGCATAGAAACATTTTTGCGAATTATTTTGCCACTTCATATTGAAGAATATGTTGTTGACCTTTGGAATCGTTCTAGTCGCAAGATTGGTCTTTGGGTGAAAGGGCAAATGCTTCTTGGTGTTTTGATAGCGATACTTACTTATCTTGTTTTGTCTTTACTTGGTATCAAGTATGCTCTTTTACTTGCCCTAGTCGCTGGTATTATGGAAATCATTCCTTACGGTATACTCGTTGCACTAGTTCCAGCTGTTTCTTTCTCTTATCTTTCTGGTGGTATGTCTTCTGCAATTATGGTTGCTGGTGCATATTTTATAATTCATCAATTTGAAGTTTTTCTTTTTGCTCCTTTGGTTATTAAAAGAATAGTTGGACTTTCTCCCATTGTCATTATTTTGGCCGCACTTATTGGTTTTGAATTAGGAGGATTCTGGGGCGTACTCTTAGCCATACCTTCTGCTGTTTTACTTGTAGAATTTACTAGTGATCTTGAGAAACATAAAGCTAGCATAAGAGCTACCAATGAAAAACAATAGTTTTTACCTTACTACCACACTTCCATATGTAAATGCAGATCTTCACTTAGGTCATGCTCTTGAATTAGTGCGTGCTGACATAATTGCTCGATATAAGAAACTTCATGGTTTTGATGTTTTCTTTAATACTGGCACAGACGAGCACGGCATGAAGATTTACGAGAAGGCGATAGACTTCGGTAAGAAACCACAAGAATTTGTAGATGAAAGTTTTATTCGTTTTCAAGAATCAGTTAAAATTTTTGGCATGTCAGAAGATTTGCATTTTATTCGTACCTCAGATGTGCGTCATGAGAATGCGGTGAGAGAATTTTGGAAAAGAGTAAATGATAATGGTTATATTTATAAAAAGAATTATCAAGCGAAGTATTGTGTCGGTTGTGAAGAAATAAAAAGTGATTCTGAATTAATAAATGGCGAATGTCCAATGCATGCAGGAAGAGTGCTTGAAATCATCGAAGAAGAAAATTACTTTTTCAAATATAGTGAGTTTGGAAATAAGTTGTTAAAATTTTATAAAGAAAATCCAAATTTTGTTGTGCCAGATTTTCGTTTTAATGAGATTAAAGCTTTTATTGAGAGAGGTTTACAGGATTTTTCTATTTCACGTTTGAAATCCAAAATGCCTTGGGGGATAGAGGTTCCGGGTGATAGTGAACATGTTATTTATGTTTGGTTTGATGCATTAGTGAACTATATTGCGACTCTTGGTTGGCCCGAGGATAAAGAAACTTTTGAGAAATATTGGGTGAATGGAAATCCTACCCAATATTGTGGTAAAGATAATTTGCGTTTTCAATCTGCAATGTGGCAAGCGATGTTGATTGCAGCAGGTCTTCCAAACTCACATCAAATTATAATAAATGGTTTTATCACAGCCGATGGTGGTGTAAAAATGTCTAAATCTCTTGGTAATGTAGCTGACCCGAAAGAAATTGTGGCAGAGTATGGCACTGATGCATTACGATTTTTCTTAGCGAAAGAAATTTCTAATTTTGAAGATAGTCCTTTCACTATGGAGCGTTTTAAAGATACATATAATGCAGGGCTAGCGAATGGTTTGGGAAATCTAACTAGTCGTATTATGAAAATGGCTGAAACTAATTTAGAAAGTTGTGTAGATATACCAAAAATGGAGTTAACTCCGGATTGGCAGAAGGCGATAGATGCGATGGAGCAGTTTAATATTGTTGAAGC
>JAYSNU010000090.1:0-10762 GCA_043723545.1 Candidatus Nomurabacteria bacterium
CACAATAATATATGGCGTTAAATGCAAAAGCAACTCAAGAGTTTGTCCCTATCAAGGAAGTCCGTGATGGTATTATCGTACTAAAAGATGGTGACTTCCGAGCAATTGTTCTTGCAAACGCTGTTAATTTATCACTAAAATCGGACGATGAACAAAAAGCAACCATAATGCAATTCCAAGGATTCTTAAACACTTTAGATTTCCCGATACAAATATCAGTTCAGTCTAGAAAACTAGACATAAGACCTTATCTTCTACTTTTAGAAAATAGATTAAAAGCTCAAAACGAACCTTTACTCAAAATACAAACAAAAGAATACATAGATTTTATTAGAAACTTCACAGAGACAGTTGCAATAATGACGAAAAACTTTTTCATAGTAGTCCCATATACTCATATGAATCTACCACAAAAATCTAATTTCTTTGATAATTTGTTCAGCAAAAGAAATAAAGAAGAAATGAAAAAAGCCGAACAAGTAGATTTCGAAGAAAAAAGATCACAATTAGAAGAAAGGGTGCGTGTCATTCAACAAGGACTTTCCCGTTGTGGTATAAATTCAGCACAAGTTGGCACAGAAGAAGTAGTAGAAATTTTCTACAAAGTATTCAATCCAGGAGAAATAGTGGGGAAAATTAAATTGGAATAAAAATATGAGCATATTAAGTAATGTATTTAACAAAAGAGGTAGAGGGGAAGATGAAGCGAAAGCTTCAGTTTTGTCTGTATTACCAGAAAACATCTATGAGTCTGCAAACTTAGAATTACAAGACATCGTCGCTCCTTCAGCTTTAAAAATAGAACCAAAATCAATAAATCTGGGAGACAAAATAGCTCGTACATTTTTTATAATATCTTATCCTAGATATCTTACTGATAATTGGTTTTCTCCAATAATAAATCTAGATAAAATTTTTGACGTAGCAATTTTTATCCACCCCATGGATACATCCCTAGCATTACGTCAATTCCAAAAAAAGGTAGCAGAAGTGCAAAGTCAAATAAATGTTAGAGCAGAGAAGGGAATGGTTCGAGATCCAATGTTAGATATCGCAAACCAAGACCTAGAAACACTTCGTGATGAATTAATGCAAGCTCAAGAGAAAATGTTTGATGTTGGTGTATATATCACAATCTATGCAGACACAGAATTGGAATTATTTAAAATAGAAAATGAAATAAAATCTATATTAGAATCCAAATTAATCTATATAAAACCAGCCTTATTCCAACAAGAAGATGGTTTTAAGAGTGTTATACCCATAGGCACAGACTTACTAGAAATCCACCAAAAGTTAAATTCTGAGCCATTATCCAGTATATTTCCATTCGTTTCTGTAGACTTAACTTCAGATAAAGGAATACTTTATGGAATAAATAGACACAATTCTTCGTTAGTAATTTTTGATAGATTCTCATTAGAAAATTACAATTCAGTAACTTTTGCTAAATCTGGTTCGGGAAAAAGTTATGCTACAAAATTAGAAATTCTTCGTTCATTAATGTTTGATGTTGATGTTATTGTCATAGACCCAGAAAGAGAATATGAATTCTTGGCTGAATCTGTCGGCGGAAGATATTTTAATATCTCGCTTTCTTCTGATCACCACATCAATCCATTTGATTTACCACTCCCAAGAGAAGATGAAACCACGGAAGATGTTTTGCGTTCAAATATAATCAACTTGGTTGGTCTTTTCCGTTTGATGTTAGGTGGACTAACTCCAGAAGAAGATTCAATGGTAGATAGAGCCATAGCAGAAACTTACGCAATAAAAGATATAACCCCAGATTCAGATTTCTCAAACATTGAACCACCCCTACTTTCTGACTTCGAAATGGTTCTCGCCGGAATGGATGGAAGCGACTCTGTTGTACAAAGATTAGTAAAATATACTCGAGGTTCTTGGGCAACATTCTTGAATAGGCCATCAAATGTAGATATAAATAAAAAATTTGTTGTTTTCTCTATTCGTGATATGGAAGATGAGCTAAAACCTGTAGCAATGTATATCGTCATGCATTATATATGGAATGCCATAAGAAAAAATCTAAAAAAGAGACTTCTTGTGGTAGACGAAGCTTGGTGGATGATGAAATCAGAAGATACTGCTTCTTTCTTGTATTCTATAGCCAAAAGAGGAAGAAAATACTATCTAGGATTAGCCACAATCACTCAAGACGCGGCTGATTTTATGAAGTCCCCCTATGGCGTACCAATAGTTACAAACTCTTCAATACAGTTATTACTCAAACAATCTCCAACCACCATAGATGTATTGCAAAAAACCTTTAACTTAACAGATGAAGAAAAGTATCTTTTGCTTGAATCAGGGCTAGGAGAGGGTATATTCTTCGCTGGGTTAAAACACGTGGCTATAAAAATAATAGCGTCTTATACAGAAGACCAAATTATCACTTCTGACCCATCACAATTACTTTCCATAAAGAAAAATAAAGAAGATTTAGAAAAACAGGAAATGGCTGAGAAATAATTGTTTTTAGTATATAATTAAACCATGAGAGTTAAAGTTTTATTCATATGCTTTTTGGCAACATTTGTAATATTTTTTGCATTGAGTAATACTTCACAAGCTGTATCTCCTAGCGCTATATCTATAGATGTATCTCCAGCAAACCCAACTCCATATCAAAATGTAAACATAACACTATCTAGTTTTGTTGCAAACCTCGATAGTGTAAACATCCAGTGGATCGTAGATGGGAAGAATGTCTTGTCTGGAATAGGGAAAAAATCTCTAGCTATCACCGCCAAGGCTGCAAATATAGATACAAAAGTTGAAATCAGAATACTTTTACCAGATGGTGAAATAGACAAAAATATAACAATCAGGCCTGGCGTTCTACTTCTACTTTGGCAGGCAAATGATTCTTATGTACCACCTTTTTACAAAGGCAAAGCATTGCCAACACCAGGTAGTGAAATAAAAGTCGTAGCTATGCCAGAAGTCACCGTAGCTGGTAAAATGGTCTCTCCTAAAACTATAACCTATGTTTGGAAGCAAAATTACAACAATATGCAGGGAGCGTCTGGTTATGGCAAAAACTTTTTTACATTTGTAAATGATTACTTAGAGGGTACAGACAATGTGAGTGTAGTGGCAAATACAATAAACCAACAATACAATGCCGAATCAAACATAAACATAAACACAACTAATCCAGAAATTTCTTTTTATAAAAAAGATTTAATATTGGGCACACTTTGGGAAAATGCTTTAATAGATGGGCACATGACTACTGGAGAAGAAATAATCCAAGCTGAGCCATACTTCATATCACCCAAAAATTTTCGCAGCCCAGATTTGAATTTTTATTGGGCTATAGGCAATAGGAGCGTAGATGTCCCATCTTATATAAAAAATCTACTACCCGTAAAGCCACAAACAAGTACTACAGGAAATACTACAATAAAGCTAGAAATAGAAAATACGGAAAAAATTTATCAAACAGCTAAAAAAGAAATAAACATAAATTTCTAAAATGAAAAAATTATTCAAATATCTTTTTATAATCGTATTTTTAACAATAATATTGAGTCCAATATTAAATGTTTCCGCAGAAACAGACCCGACATTACCTTGTAAATATGCAGTGGGAGATCAAGACACTCCAATAAATTCTCCGTGTGGGGAATATAAACTCCTGACTCCATTACCCAATGGAACAAATGGGGAAACAAAAACGTTATCTGTTGCTGAAACAAGTTCATTGGGCCAATATTTAAACATAATAATAAAAATTATAATTGGATTATGTGCTGTTTTTGCTGTATTTATGATTTTCCTCGGAGGAATAGAGTATATGACTGCAGAAATAATATCTAATAAAGAAGAAGGGAAGGATAGAATAAAAAATGCTATTCTTGGTCTGATTTTGGCTTTAAGTGCTTATACACTACTTTATACAATCAACCCTGATTTATTAAATAGTAGCCTGTCAACATTAACACCGGCAACATTAACAAACTTATCAGAAGATATCCCACAAAAACCAGTAAATGGAAAATACAGCTTAAGTGGAACATTATACTCTTCTGGGGCAGATTGGTTTACAATTGCCACACCACCAATTGTTCTTACCGCTGGAATCGCTAGCATGTCGCCAAGTACCGAATGTACGAAAGTAGGACAACAAAGCTGTACATCACTAAGAGGGCTCAATGTTAATGCAATAAATTCAATACACAGCCAATGCCCACAATGTGAATTAACTATTACAGGGGGAACAGAATTTTGGCTTCATAGTGTCAATACTACCCACAGACCAGGTAGTTCTACAATAGACCTAAGATCAGCTGATGCTACAAAATTGAATACATTTTTATCCGGGGGAAAACCATTAGTATTAATGAAAAGATACCCAACCGCAAGTGGTCAAATGTTATATCTTTACGAGGGAGATCATTGGCACATTGGTCCATAATTAACTTATGACAAAAAGAAATTTCATACTTTTAATAATAGTTGTCATCATTATACTTTTCGCTGTATTGGGTTTCTTTTATTTTTATCAACCAAGCACTCCTCCTCCAGCAGGAGGCGGTACAAATTTCTTTTTTGATTTTAATCCATTTGGTGGAAGTAAAACAAAACCAGCAGCAACACCACCGACAGATGTTTCGGGTTATGTACCACCAACACAGGAACAAGCTCCAATTGTAAAATTAACCAAAGTCTCAACCATGCCAATAGCTGGTTATAGTGTATTCACAAAAGAAAGATTTAAGGCTTTACCAGTAGTGGTTACTTCGGATACAAATTCCACAACAACAGACTCAACTCCTACAGCTAATCCAACACCAACAACTACTCAAACAAAAAAAACAACCACAACTGCACCTTTAACAGAATTCATTCCAGCATTACGTTATGTCGCTCGAGCAAATGGAAATATTTATCAAACCTTCGCTGATAAAATAGAAGAAAGAAAATTTTCAAATACAATAATACCAAAAGTCTATGAGGCACTCTTTGGAAATAAAGGTGAATCTGTAATAATGCGATATTTAAAATCTGATGATACAACTATTACCACATTTATTGGTTCTTTGCCAAAAGAATTCCTAGGAAGTGACACTTCAGGCACGAATGACATAAAAGGTTCATTCTTGCCAGAAAACATCACAGATGTAAGTATTTCTTCAAACTCTTTGAGACTCTTTTATATACAAAATACAGGGGATAACGTAATTGGTGTCACAACTGACATGGTAAATGCAAAGAGAGTCCAAATTTTTGATTCTCCATTTACAGAATGGTTATCTCTTTGGCCAAATTCTAAATTAATTACATTAAATACCAAACCTTCTGGCTTGTTCCCGGGTTATGTATATGGTTTAAATACAGACAAAAAAGAATTAACAAAAATATTTGGTGACGTAAATGGTCTTACAACCCTTACAAGTCCAAATGGAAAATTAATGCTTTATGGAGACAACAATCTGTCTCTAAATGTCTATCATATAGACACAAGGACAACAACATCCGTTGGAGTAAACACTCTTCCTGAAAAATGTATTTGGGGTAAAGTAAGTGATGTTATATATTGCGCTGTGCCAAAATCTATAAATTCCGCCCTTTATCCTGACGCTTGGTATAAAGGAGAAATATCTTTCTCAGATGAAATTTGGAAAATAGATTTAACAACTCAAAATACAACAAAATTAGTTGATCCAGTAAGTGTCCAGGGAGGAGAGGACATTGATGGAATAAAACTAGGGTTAGATGACGGAGAAAATTATTTATTTTTTGTAAATAAGAAAGACTCTTATCTTTGGAAACTAGATCTTAAATAGAACCCACATACCTTATAACTACTCTTCGAGATGGACCAACCCCAGTGGATTCGGTTTTTAAATCTTGTGCCTCAGAAAGAAATTCGTGTATGATTCTACGCTCAAAAGCGGGCATTGGGTCTACTTCTACACTTGATTTGAAGTACCTAGCACGTTCAGCCATCATGTGTGCTACAGCGCGCAAACTTTCTATTCTCTTTTTTTGAAAACCATTTATATCAATCATTATCTGAACACCTTCTCCGTTGTTTTCTGGAATCTTGTTTTCTAAAATCCGACGCACAAGATGATTTAATGCATAAAGTCCTTCACCCTCGCGATTTAAAAACAAATTAGGTTCTTTAACTTCAACACCAAAATATGTCATAGTTGGTTCTTCAACAATTGTTATATCATTTACAGTAACTGCAACTTTCTCGATTAATTCTTTTATTAAACTTTGTATCTCTTTTTTATCCATAAATTTAAGCAAGATCTAAATGTTTCTTTTTTGTTGCATATATTTGTTGAAGAACTGCGAATAAATTACTCGTAATCCAATACAAGGCAATTGCTCCAGAAACCTTATATGCTATAAAGGTTATTAAAAACGGGAAAACATATTTCATTTGCATTTGCATACTTTTGGCAAAACTATCTTGAAAAGATTCATTATTATTAGATGTTATCGGTGGCTTGGGCATAAAGTGAGCTTGTAAGTATTGTGAAATTCCTGCCAAAACTGCCAAAAATAAACTTTGGTTATGAATATTGATCAAACCAAGGAATGACATATTGATATTAGAAGGAACACTAATAAAAGAATATAGTGTCCCACCGTCAAAACTAAGTCCTTTCAAAAATACATAATATAAAGCAAAAATTATTGGAATTTGTATAAAAATTAACAAACAACCAGAAAAAGGGTTTGTGTTATTTTTTTTATAAAGTTCAAATGTTTGTTTAGCTTGTTCTTCTTTACTAGCGCCACTTTGCTTAATTTGATTGATTAATGGTGCTAAAGCGTTCATTTTAGCTTGTCCTACTATTGCCTTTTGTGAAAGAGGATATAGGGCAATTTTGACAAGAATAGTAAGTATTATAATGGCTAAACCGACATCTCCACCAGGTATAACTGAAATTAAAAAAGCCAAAATGTTAACAAGTGGCTTGTATAAGGCTATGTCCCAAAAATAAGATAACATTGCCTAATTCTATACGAAAATATGGAAAATTCCAAATAAAAAATATTACGGCACATTATCTATTTTGGGGGTAGTATATGGATGGCAACGTATTATTCTACGAAAACCAAGGTAAGTTCCTCGGAAAAACCCATATTTTTCAAGTGCTTGTTTTGAATATTCTGAGCAAGTGGGGTAAAAAACACAATTTCTTTTTGTATATTTAGAAATATGTTTTTGATATAAACTAATTAATTTTATTAAATATATATTGAATTTCATTTTCTAAATTTTGTATTCCATTATATATTTTTGTTTTACGCAAAGAAAAAACTTCTATTCCTTTTTTGCCAAAAAATATAACACCAGCAAGACTAATAGGGAGATCTTTTATATAGCTATTCAATACAAAATATCCACGCCTCCGTAATAAATTACGTTTTACAGCACTTTTAGTTACAGATTTTGGAACAACGAAAGATATACGAGGAGTGGTAAGAGTTTTATCTTTCAAAAACTTAAAACTCAAATTAGGAGAATTTATAAATTTTCCCTTTTGTAAAATAAACTCAAAAAGCTTTTTATCAACTCTATTTTTTTTAGGAAGCATAAAAAACCAAAACTAGACAGTAAGTTTTGCTCGTCCTTTCTTTCTTCTTCTTTCAATAACTTTTTTGCCAGTTTTGGTTCTAGATCTAACTAAAAACCCATGAGTTCTAGCTCTTTTTCTCTTTTTAGGTTGATATGTTTGTGACATATTTAGATACTATAACAAAAAGAGTCTTTAAGCAACTGTGCATTTAGGGTTAAAAATTTATATTTTAAAAACAAAAGATAAAAGGAAAAGTTATCCACAGCTTATAAACATAGTTAATAAGTTTTTAAGAGTTCCTTAAATAAAAAGAAGTAGTATAATCTGGAACACATGGATATAAAACAACTGTGGAAAAATTGTTTAACAGAAATAGAGGGGAGTGTTTCTAAAGCAAATTATAGTACTTGGTTTAAAAGTACTTCTATTTTAAAAGAGGAGGCGGGTATTGTTTATGTTGCTGTACCAAATGAATTCGTAAGAGATTGGCTGAAAAATAAATATCATAAACTTATAACCAAAACTATCGCTGATACATATGAAAATATGCGTGCAGTTGAATATGTAATTACTAAAGCAGAAAACAACAAACAAGACATTCCAACAATAAACACAGCCTTTATAAACAAAGAACTTCCTTTAAAAGACTTATATATCAACCCGGAAGACAATTTAAACTCTCGCTATCGTTTTGACTCCTTCATTGTTGGGGGTTTTAATGAGCTCGCTTATGCAGCATCACAAGCTATTGTTGAATCGCCTGGTACAAAATACAACCCATTTTTCGTATACGGGGGTACTGGTCTTGGTAAAACACATCTTATCCAAGCAGTAGGGAATTCCATTAAAGAAAAATATCCAAACAAAAAGGTTCACTATATAACGTTAGAAAAATTTGCTACAGATTTTATAAATTCTCTACAAGGAAACAAAGCAAACTCTTTTAAAGAAAAATATAGAAAATATGACCTTCTCATAATAGACGACATTCAATTTATTGGAAAAATGGAAAAAATCCAAGAAGAATTGTTTCACACCTTCAATACATTTCACGAAAATAATAAACAAATCATTTTTTCTTCGGATAAACATCCCAACTATATACCGGAGTTAGCTGATAGATTAAAATCTCGCTTCGCCGCGGGAATGATAGTGGATGTAGTAGAACCTGAATATGAATCTCGTTTGGCTATTCTGAGGGTCAAATTAGAAGAAATGGGTATCGACCTTGGAGCTGAAATAACCGAATATGTTGCCTCTTCTGTACAAGGAAATATAAGAGAGTTGGAGGGAAGTTTAAATACAATAATTTGCCAATATCGTCTAAAAAATAGACCCCTAACTCTTCCAGAAATAAAAAATCTACTAAAAAACAATATCAAACCAAAGAAAAATGTAGCCATAAAAGATGTCGTGAAGATAGTAAGTGAACACTATAATATAGAGGAAGCTTCTATTTATGAAAAAACTAGAAGAAAAGAAATAGTCAAAGCACGCCAAGTTGTCATGTTTTTATTACGAGAAGATTTTAATGTTTCTTACCCACTAATTGGACAAAAACTGGGAGGAAAAGACCACACAACTGTAATACATTCTTATTTAAAGATAAAAGAAAGTTTAAAAACAGATCCACAACTTTTACAAGAGTTAGAACAGATAAGAATTATGTTTAAGTAGTGTTAATAAGTGCTTGAAAAGACATAGAAAAACAAAAGAATAGAGGGAGAACAATTCAATTGAAAATGTTAATAAAAAATAATTATTAAAAAGTTACCAAAATTATTAAAAAGTTACAAAGCATTAAATAAAGGAAAAAATGGAAAAATAAGTATACAAAATAAAGGTAAAAAAACTTATACACTTATCAACAAGACTAATAGTATTAATAATGTATATATATAAGTTATAAACAAATATATGAAAATAGAATGTGAAATTGAAAAAATAAAAAATGGAATTTCCCAAGCAGAGAGGATTACAGGAAAAAATTTAACCTTACCAGTTTTAAATTCAATTCTTTTTATTGCATCTGGAAAATCATTAAAACTTCGATCTACAAACCTAAGTTTAGGAATTGAAATAGAAATACCAGTTAAAATAGAAAAGGAGGGGGTATTAGCTATTTCTGGATCAGTATTAAGTGGTGTTTTTTCAAACATAGTTCAAAATGAAAATATCTCTCTTGAAGGAGTTGATGGTAATTTATTAATTAAAACCAAAAAAAGTAAAATAAAAATTAAAGGACAAAGTCATAATGATTTTCCAACAATACCGATAGTAGAAGGGGAATCATTTTTCATAGAATCTAAGAAGTTAATAGATGGAATTAAATCAGTTTATTATAGTTCATCCCCATTAGACATAAAACCAGAAATTTCAAGTGTTTTTATTTATTCAAATGAAGAAAACTTAGTTTTCGTTTCAACTGACTCTTTTAGATTGGCTGAAAAGAAAATAAAAATTAAAGGGTTAAAAGAAATTCCAGGAATACTTATTCCATTTAAAAACGTAGCGGAAATACTACGAGTTTTTGGTGACATTCAATCAGAAGTAAAAGTTTGTTTTAATAAAAACCAAATATCTTTTTCGACAGATAATATCTATTTAACTTCTAGAATAATAGACGGTGTTTTCCCTGATTATCGTCAAATAATACCTAAAGAATTTAAAACAGAAGCCGTTGTATTAAAACAAGATTTATTAAATGCTTTAAAATTATCAAATATTTTTTCTGATAAATTTAATCAACTTAATTTGTTAATTAATTCAAAAGAAAAAGTTTTTGAATTATCATCATTAAATAATGATATTGGTGAAAATAAAACATACTTAGATGGAGCTTTAACAGGAGAAGAAGTTGAACTTGGTTTTAATTACAAATACTTCTTAGATTGTTTTCAATCAATAAATGTTGATAGTATTTCCATAAGACTTAATCAATCCTCAAAACCTATCGTTGTATCTGGTTCTGGAGATAATTCTTTTATTTATCTAATAATGCCAATGAATAGATGATAGAAATAAAGGATTTATTGGTACGTTTTCAAAATATTCTTACCTCTACTGAGGTGAAAAAAGAAATTGTGCAAGAGATTATTTCTAAAATAATAAAAAAAGAAATAAAAAAAGAAGACATAGAGATAAAAAATAATATTATCTATTTAAACATAAAACCTATTTATAAAAAT
>JAYSNU010000091.1:0-4191 GCA_043723545.1 Candidatus Nomurabacteria bacterium
CGACGCTCTTCCGATCTTTATTAACTGACGACGAAACCAGTCTCGTTCCTTTTTTAAATTATGAGGAATATCATACATAACTATAAGATTTTTGGGAGCATCTTTTTTAAAAAAAGATTCAAAAGAAACATTATATAGAGCTCTAATTCTTTTATAGACTTTCTTATTTTGTTTCTTTTTTAAACTATTTAATTTTGGTAAACCAAGAATATTCACCGGCATACCTTTATAATGAATTTCCCTTTTATTGTTCATATACAAATTATATACTATTTATCAATATACGCCATGGCTGATATGTAGTTTAGAACTTAGAAATAATATCGTTGACAACAGTCATAAGGGATTGGTCGGTGTTGATAGATATGGCTCCTCTTGCTAACATATCCGTTTCAAAATTTTTATACCAAGATAGTAAATTTTCCTGCTCTAAAACATGTTTACCGAAATCATTATTGGTCCTTTCTTTAATTCTTTTAATGAAAGTATCTTCTGCACACTGAAGAATAAAAACCTTATCAAACAAAGCTAGTAGTTCGCGACGATTCGAGGGTAGGCAAGCTACAACTACGACACCATTATGTTTATTCATTAGATTGACCAACTTTTCTTTGTCACAAATATATTTATGATTGTTATACCATTCATCAGTCATTCCGTGTTTCCATTTTTCTATTTTCAGAGTATTGTTGTTTACCCAAGTACATAAACCCTCAATGTCATCTATATCAATAGTTGAAAAACCTTTTAATTTCAACTCTTTTAAGATGCTTGATTTTCCAGAACCAGAAATCCCTGTTATGAAAAACTTCTTCATTGAAGTTTTTTAGCAACTTTTAAGACGTTTTGTAAAAGCATGGCGACAGTAACAGGACCGACACCACCAGGCACGGGAGAGAGATATCCAGCAACATCTTTTACAGATTCTAAATCTATGTCTCCTACTATTCCCGCATTTGATTCAGAGGTTCCTGCATCTATCAAAATTGCACCTTGTTTTATCATATCACCAATTATGAATTTACCCTGTCCTGTAGCAGAAATAATAATATCCGCTTCTTTAAGAATTTTCCTTTTTTCGTTTTCTTCTGTACTTCTATCTATAACCATAGTCTGCAAATTCCTAAAATTCAAAAGTGCATTTACTGGACGACCCACAAGTTCGCCCTTACCAACTATTATTATTTTCTTATCTTTTAAATCCAAATTAATAGAGTCCAACAAATACATACAAGCTAATGCTGTAGGAAATCCTAGCTCAATTTTCCCATTATAAAATTCGTGACTTGCGACACTTCCCAAACAATCAACATCAAGTTTTGGATTGATAGTGTCCAACACTCTTCTTTGATCTAAAGATGGAGGCAAAGGAAGCTGAATTATGATTCCACACATATGGGGAACTTTATTTAAAATTTCTATTTCCTTTATCAATTCTTCTGTAGTTATAGAAGATGGGAAAGATGCGTTCTGAAATTTAATACCGACAGATTCCGCAACTTTAGATTTTATTTTCACATACTGCATTGAAGCTACATCATCCCCTACCAAAACATCACAAAAAACAGGAACAAAAGAAAGGGACTCAATCTCCTTTTCTACTTGTTCCAAAATCTCTTTTTGTAATTTTTTTCCGTCTATTAAAATCATAAAAATTAAAGTCCCAAAAATTCATTTTTCATATCGTCACGGTGAGCTGGTCGTGAGTATCTATGCATACTCATCAAAATTCCAAGACTCATAAATTCAGTCATAAGGTGCGAACCACCGTAGCTCATAAAAGGAAGCGGTATTCCCGTAATCGGCAAAAGCCCAATATTCATACCAATATTTATGAGTATATGACTCATGAAGAAAATAGCAATGCCCATACCAAAAAGCATTTCAAAATTTGATTCACCAAGCGAGGCCATATACAAAATACGCCAAATTACCAGACCAAAAAGAACAAGAATTAAAATCGAGCCAACAAAACCCCATTCTTCTGCATAAGCAGCAATAACGAAATCCGTCTGATATTCCGGTAAAAACTTAAGTCTTGATTGTGTTCCAAAACCAAGTCCCTTCCCCAAAAGCTCACCTGAACCAACGGCAATTGTGGATTGAAAAGCATTGTAACCAGAACCATGAATATCGGCCAACGGATTGATAAAATTTGCAACACGATCTCTTTGATATTGAGCAAAAACAAAAAACCAAAATGATATAAAAATCAAAACTCCACCCAAGAAAACAACTAATAAATGAGTTTTAGAAATACCAGAAACGAGTACCATTCCAAGCCAAATAAAGAAAATAATCATTGCTGAACCAAACTCTGGTTGAAGTAAAACTAAAACAAAAGGTACAAAAGCATAAAAACCAGATATAAATATATGTTTAATATCTCTAATCTCTACGTGTCGACGAGAAAAATATTTAGACAAAATAAGCACCAATATAAGTTTCATCAAATCAACTGGCTGAAAAAAGAAAAAGCCTAAATTTATCCAACTTTTAGATCCATGAAAAGTATGTCCTATAACGAAAAGTGTTAATAAAACAAAACAAAAAAATAAAAATAAAAACACCAGAACATTTGTACGCCTCAAAAAACGAAAATCAATAAAAGAAAAAACAAAGAAAATCGTGAAAGATAGAAGAACCCAAATAATCTGTTTGTTAAAAAAAGCTCCCGCTCCTTCTTCGGTAACGAAAGACTTCATTGTAGCAAGACCGGCAAGAGTAAGGGGAATAATAAAACAAACGAGCAACCAATCTATTCTTTTCAATACTCGTTCAGCCATTATTTCAAATTAACATCAAAAATATTAAAAATCGGTATTATTTCTTTATTAACTATTTTCCCTACTATTGGCTCTGGCCAAGTAAAAGTAACATCTCTTGATTGTTCTGGGAGCAATAAATCTACAAAAGTTTTACTTGCAGATACAACATTTCCCTTGCTGTCATACAAGAGGCCCACTACATCAACAGAATATATAGGGAATAAACTTGTATTGGTAATATTGGCAGATAAAATAGGAGAAGTATCCTGGCTATCTAAACTTATTCTGGAAACAAGAATTTTTAGCTCGTTTATTTTATCTTCTGGTACTGTTACCCAGACTGGTGTTTCTGTAAATTCAAAAGTTGTATATACAGGAATTGAATTACCTAAATCTATGGCTGGTTCAAAAACAGCAAATTTAGCACCAGGTGGAACAGTTGTGGATCCTTCTCTTTTCCCTATGTAAACATTATTTTCATCAGCAAAACGAAATTTATAATTTATTTTATATATAGCTGCATTTTTATTATGATTTTCTAAATAAGCGGCAGCATTGTAGCGTCCAGTTATAACTTTAAAAGTTTGAGCCCAAAGAACTGAAACCTTATCGACTTGCAACAGGCATGCTCGCGCACAACTTCCTCCGCAATCCATACCTGTTTCACTACCATTCTCTATGCCATCGAAACAAGTTGGTGCTTTATTTAAAGACGGATATGCTATCAAAAAACCAGATGCCAAAAAAAATATAATTAAAACTGTTATATAGAAAATTTGCCTTTTCAAAGCCCATGTCATAAGGCTATTGTAGCATTAACTAGTTTTCACTGCATCTAATTCTATGTAAAATTGAGAACCCTTTCCAGGACCTTCTGACTCTGCCCAAACTCGTCCCTTGTGTGTATCTATAACCAACTTAACAGTATAAAGTCCATATCCAGTACTATCCACATTTATCTTTACAGAATCCTTTCCCCTCCCACCTTCAGTAAATAAAATCTTTTTATCTTCCTCCGTTAAGCCTATTCCATTATCTTTAACAGAAATCAATGTCTTGCCATTTTTATTTTCCAATCCAACTTTTATTGTACCTTCTTTTGTATATTTAATAGAATTCTCAATCAAATTATTAAAGGCTTCTTTAAGCCAAAAAGCGTCTCCCCAAATACTATATTCCCCTTCTTTTATTTCACTCTCTATTTTTAATCCCTTCTTTTCTGCTGATACTTTTTTATCTTCAATAGATTGCAATACCAAATCTTTCAAATCAATATTCTTTATGTCATATTTAACACCCCCCTTCTGCAAATTAGCAGCATTTAAAACCAAATCAACTGTCTGAATACCGACATCATCAGACTCGAGGCCTTGTTCTGCACGCTTTTTCACCTCATCAGAAATCGGACCGAAAGTACCGTCTA
>JAYSNU010000092.1:0-5477 GCA_043723545.1 Candidatus Nomurabacteria bacterium
CTGGATATGATTGGGCATTTGTAATTTCTCCAATTGCTATAATTCTTGCAGTAGTAGTGTCATCATTAACTGGAATAATTTTCGGACTTTTCCCAGCTATGAAAGCAGCTAAACTTGATCCAATAAATGCATTACGTTATGAATAAATAAAATGAAAGCATATTTTTTACAAGCATATAGAGGAATCAGTTCAAATAAAAGTCGCACATTTTTGACGACTCTTGGTATTATGATTGGTATAGGTACTGTAGTGCTTGTTCTTTCTGCTGGAGAAGGATTTAAAAGTTATATAAATTCCCAAATTGAAGCTTTTGGGTCAAATACGGTTATTGTCCAAACCTCAGTTCCACCTTCTACAAAAGCTAGATCGGCAACAAATTTTGCTTCAAATGAACCACAAAGTTCAGCGATGAATGCTGTTCCAATCACAACTTTAAAAATGAAAGATGTGGAAGACATCAAGCAAATTTCGAATGTAAAGAATGCTTATGGTGCATCTGTTGGTCAACAAATTGTTACATATAAAAATATTTCAAAAACAACATTTATTTTTGGTGCGTCAGCAGCCAGATTTGATATTGATAAGGGTATTATTGCAAAAGGTAGAGGTTTTAGTCTTCAAGAAGATAAGGGTTTAGCCCAAGTGGCAGTACTTGGAGACAAAGTGGCCAATGATTTATTTGGAGACGAAGAACCAGTGGGTAAATTCATTAGAATTGGTAATTATAATTTTGAAATTATAGGAGTATATGAACATACGGGGGGATTGGATCCCACAAATGATGGTGGTGAAATTGTTATGCCTGTGACAACTCTCCAAAAGAAAATCCAGGGTATAGATTATCTTATCTATTCAGTTGTTGAACTCGAAGATAATAATAAGGCAGATACAACTGCTTTAGATATTGGTGATGTATTAAGACGAAATCATTATATTACCGACCCTATACGTGATGATTTTAAAGTTCAAACTCAAAAAGAAAGCTTGGGTACTTTTAATGTTATTTTAAATGCTGTAACATTTCTTCTTATTGCTATCGCACTTATTTCTCTTATTGTGGGTGGTGTGGGGGTTATGAATATAATGTATGTAGTTATAACAGAAAGAATAGGGGAAATAGGATTAAAAAAAGCACTGGGTGCTCGAAATAAAGATATACTCTATGAATTTTTAATCGAAGCTATACTTTTAACTCTTCTTGGTGGTTTTATTGGAATATTGGGTGGTGCATTTTTTGCTTTTATTATTTCAGTGATTGCGCAAAGTTATAATTTTGCATGGTCTTTTATTGTGCCTATTTATGGAGTGGTTTTAGCTGTATCCATGTCTACAATTATCGGAATTGTTTTCGGTGTATTTCCGGCACGAAATGCTTCACTAATGAATCCAATCGAAGCACTCAATAAAGAATAACCTCATAAACAAGTTTGGGGCCCCGAGGAATGTTCTTCCTCTGGGGCCCCGATACTCGATACTCTATAAAATCAATCACTATTTAATTAGGGAGTGATTTTTTCCCTTAGCGACGCCACGTCGTCGCTACTCCCAGTTGCTGACGCCCTTCTTGCGCCAGAAGACGAGCGAATCGCGGAGTTTCCGCAGCTCGCCCAGCTCTCCCATGGTCTTCAGATCGTCGTGGTGCTTACGCACCGCCGCCTTGAAGTCGTGGTTGAACCTCCGAGCCATCGGGTCGCGAATCTCGTGACCCAGCAGCCTGGTCGTCTCAGTCATGAACTTGGCCAAAGCCTCGGAAGGCTTTGGCTTGGGATGGCGTACAGCTTCTTCCTGCAACAGCGAATCCAACGGTACCATGCGTTGCTCTCCGGATAGAGACGGTACTGCGTGGATTTGTATTATATACCCCACATTATGATTTTGTCCAGTGGGAAGCCTTCTATAATACTTAAATACACAAATTGCATTATCCTGATTTAAATTGTTATAATACAACCATGAATTTGAAGAAAATTGGATTTATTCTTTTACTTATATTTGGTTTATTCCCTATACATCAATCTAATGCTCAATCCACAAATGCTGGTTTTATACCTTCAAATATTTGGTATTCTAAAGATCCTTTTGAAGAAGGTGACAAAATAAAGGTTTATACTTTGATTTTTAATCCCGATGATAAAGAGCTCTTGGGAACTGTAATTTTTTACGACAAAACGACATTGTTGGGGAAAAAAACTTTCACAGTATCTCCAAGGGGAGTTAAAGACGTATCGATAGATTGGACTGTAAATGTAGGAGACCATACGATATTCGCTACAATAGAAAATGCTAGATTCCTATTATCTGACGGTAAATATGAAGATACTGTCATAACAGAAAATAAAACAAAAGAAAGTTCTCGCACTGTAAATAAAAAAATAATTCCAAAATTAAGTGATGCCATATCTAGTAATCTTGTCACTGACCAAATACAAAATGTTCAAGATCTTATAGTAAACAATACTCCAGATATATTGGCTAAACCCATGGTTCTGGGTGCATCAACAGTAGAGAACATTCGCAATAGTGCAGGCATGGCATCAGAAAACAAAAAAGAACAAATAAAAAAAGACTTAGCCATATTGAACAAAAAAAAATCTCCATCCACAAATGACAACATAATAAAACCTTGGAAATATGTTGAGTTATTTTTCGTGACATTTCTATCTTTTATATTAAATAATAAGATTATTTTTTACGCCATTTTAGCTATTTTAGTATTCTTGCTTTTGCGCTTTATATGGCGTAAAATTTTCTAATGCGAATAGCTTTCTCAATATTGCTTTTGTTTTCAATACTTTTTATGCCTTTTTACATTTCTATGTTTTTAGCTTTAATTGGTATGGCTTATTTCGCATTCTTCATAGAAGCTATATTTTTATTTTTTTTAATAGATTTACTTTATGGTGTAAAAGAAATAAGGTATCACAATAATATTTTCTTATCTTTACTTATTATTACAATAATTTTTATATCAATTGAAATAATTAAAAAGAAATTAAAATTTTACCCGGCGTCGCGTTTATAGGACGGTTACGCGACATGATTTCGCAAAATCAAAATGATTGTCAGATTATTTAAAAAAAGAAGAAGGAAGCAAACAAATTCTTTCGTCGAACCAGACGAAATTTTTCTTGATTCTCAAAACATACAAAACTTTGACCGCCAACAATTCGAAGGAAGAATAGAAAAACCTATTACAAAAAAAACTATATTGTTTATGATTTTGTTTTTTTTATTTTTTGCAACAATATTTTCTATACGATTGATAAATTTACAGATAAAAAATGGGGAGATGTATAAAAAAAGAAGTGAAAACAATGTATTAGAAAAACAAACAATATTTGCGGACAGAGGAATCATTTATGATAGAAATAAAAAGGAATTAGTTTGGAATAAAAAAGTAGAAGATTCTTCTCCTATTAGAGAATATCTTGACGGTGGATTTTCCCATTTACTTGGCTATGTAAGTTATCCAGCACAAGATAATGCTGGAAACTTTTGGCAAACTGAATTTATAGGTAAAGATGGATTAGAAAAAAAATATAATGATGCTTTAAAAGGTGAAAATGGCTCCAAAATGATAGAGGTAGACGCAAGGGGTACGGTTCATTCTGAAAATATGGTTAATGCTCCAAAACAAGGGAATGATTTAATCACAACAATAGATTCAAGAATCGTCAAAGAATTATTTACTTTAATTAAAAATCTTTCTGAGAGTAATCATTTTTCTGGTGGTGCTGGAATAATCATGGACATAACAAATGGGGAAATTATTACTACAACTAGCTTCCCAGAATATAATGCCGGTATTTTATCTTCTGGTAAGGATACAACAACGATAAAAAATTATTTCAATGATAAAAGAAAAGTTTTTATGGATAGAACCATATCGGGACTTTACACACCCGGCTCCATCATAAAACCATTTTTAGCATTAGGTGCTTTAAATGAAAAATTAATTGATCCAAATAAGAAAATATTATCTACGGGTTCTATTTCAATACCAAATCCGTATTTCCCAGACCAAAAAACAGTTTTCAAAGATTGGCGAGCAAACGGTTGGACTAATATGGGAGAAGCTATAGCTGTATCATCTGATGTGTATTTCTATACTATTGGTGGGGGATTTGGTGGACAAAAAGGTTTAGGTATATTGAATATAGAGAAATATGCGAAACTTTTTGGTTTTGACCAAAAAACCAATGTGGACTTACCAGATGAAAAATTGGGAACTATACCTAGTCCAGAATGGAAAATCAAAAACTTCAAAGGTGATGCTTGGAGAATAGGAGATACATATCACACAGCCATAGGACAATATGGATTTCAAGTAACACCAATGGAAGTTGCCCGAGGTGTTGCGGCAATAGCAAATGGTGGGGCACTTGTTAGTCCACATTTTATACTCGGAGATACTACAGCTCTAAATAAAATAGATTTGGGTTTAGACAAAGAATATTTTAATATTGTTCACGACGGCATGAGACAAGCAGTAACTTACGGTACAGCTAAAGCATTAAATGTTCCCTATGTAGATGTAGCGGCAAAAACCGGCACTGCTCAACTTGGTGTGGCAAAAAATAAAGTAAACTCTTGGGTTATTGGATTCTTTCCTTATGAAAATCCTAGGTATGCTTTCACTGTTATGATGGAAGCTGGTCCATCTACAAATGGGGTAGGTGCTTCCTCAATCATGCGCCAACTCTTAGATTGGATGTCTATCAATACACCAGAATATTTTAAATAATTTGCATTTTAAAAACTATTTGATATTATAAAAATGTGAATCGAAACATACATACAAATAAGTTTTATTTTTTCTTCCTTCCTGCAACCCTTCGAAGGCTGATATTTGTGCTGTAAAAATTCTCCAAACTACAACATAAACACCAGCCTTCGAATAGGCTGGTGTTCTCGTTTAGCGACAACATTGTTCTTCGTAGTATCCCACCCATCGCCCAATTCCGGGGGAACAGTTTTATGAGTGTGTTCGGCGACTATTACGATGGGCCTGGCGACATCAATGATGACGGCAAGCCCGAAACCGTTCCACAGAAGGACGGTGATCCGAAGCCAGAATTGAAACCCGGTATACCTATGACGATTCATAGGGCTCAACCCCACACCGGACCGGGAGGATTCTGAGATGAAGACACCGAAAAAGTCCAAACCGACCTTCGAAGAGTGGTTTAGGAAGGCGGTGAAGTCGTATCGGATGCATCTCGTGGTTCCGCCACACATCACGGACATCGGATGTGAATGCACCAGGAATCCGACCGATAAGCCTTTCGGCATTCGTGTCGTTGACCTCAAGTGGATTCACTTCGAATGTGGTGCCACCCTGCCGGTATCTCGTCACTCCACGGTTCTTCAACCAACCGTGATGCACTCGAGAAGTAAGGAGCGAGGGACCTACTTCGTACGGTAAAAAATGCTGACCCCAACAGCAAAACAAATGGGATCAAGGGGCGTCGCGACA
>JAYSNU010000093.1:0-1984 GCA_043723545.1 Candidatus Nomurabacteria bacterium
AAAACTTTTTTTAGATAAAAGAAAATTTAAAAAAGGTGGCTTAATAACAAATCCAGATTTTTTTTGGAATATACTTCTTTCTATCTTTTTAGTTTTAATAGTAATTTCTTTAATTTTTGGTTATCTCTTTTTTAAAAAAACAAGCAACGAAACTTTTTTGGAAGACAATATGATATATAAAAAAGTAGATACAGTTAGTAAGGAAAGACTAGATTCCATTTTAGAATATTTCTCTAAAAGAAAAAGTAGATCATCCGAGATATTAAATTCTCCATCTCCATTTAATGATCCTTCTATTTAAATGGTTTTTGGTCACAAATATTTTTCTGTTGAAAAATTTCGCGACCCACTCCTCGCGCCGTCGCGCTACGGACTCACAAAAACTTCGTTTTTGTGCCCTCGGCAGGAATCGAACCTACATCAAGACCTTAGAAGAGTCCTGTTCTATCCATTGAACTACGAGGGCAAAACAAATACAGGATAGCTGTGTGCGCGGTGTAGGACTCGAACCTACGACCTTCCCGGTGTAAACGGGTTGCTCTACCAACTGAGCTAACCGCGCAAAATAAAGATTAAACGACCTACCAAAACAGCTAAATGCGCAAAATAAAGATTAAACGACCTACCAAAACAGCTAAATGCACGAGACTATGGCTATTCTAGCTTATTTTATATATTATTTCAATTATGAAGATAAAGATTTTATATGAAGATAAAGACATCCTGGCGATAGATAAACCGTCAGGTATTGCTGTTCATGCTGATGGTCGTTCAAAAGAAAAGACAATTGCAGATTGGTTTTTAAAAAATTATCCAAAAGCTAAGAATGTGGGTGAGCCAATTTCTGTTGAAGGTAAAGAAATTAAACGACCCGGTATCGTCCATAGGTTAGATAAAGAAACTTCTGGCGTTCTTCTTTTAGCCAAAAATCAAAAAGCATATGAATTTTTGAAGAATCAATTTCAGAATCGTGAAGTTAAAAAAATATACAATGCTATTGTAAATGGTTGGGTAAAAAATGATCATGACATAATAAATAAACCAATTGGTAGAAGCCCAAAAGATTTTCGTCGTCGACTTGCTGGTCGTGGAGCAAAAGGAGAGTTGAAACTGGCAATTACCGAATACATTATTTTAAGAAGATTTTTAGATGATAAAAATAAGTTTTCTTATTTAGAAGTACGACCAAAAACTGGCCGAACTCATCAAATACGAGTACATATGAAATATATAAATCATCCTGTAGTTTGTGATGAACTTTACAATCCAGATGGGCCTTACCCCAAAAATCTTAGAAGATTAGCTCTTCATGCTAAATCTATAGAATTTAAAGATTTGAAAGATAATACTATAAAGATAGAGTCACCACTACCGAAAGAATTTAAAGAGCTAATTGCGAAATAAAACCTTTTGTGTTAAAGTATTTTCACTATGACGGCAAAAAGAACAGATAAAATTAAATTTAGTCCAGTAGATATTGAGGCGCGAAGAGCGCTTGATTTTAAGGCTGGAGACACAGTTCGTGTATGGTCTAAAATCGCTGAAGAAAAAATATCAACTAAAGCTAATAAAAAAGATGAAAAAACGATTAAATACCGAACTCAGGCTTTTGAAGGTATGGTGCTTGCAAGAAAGCACGGTGGGGAAGCAGGCGCGACATTTACTGTGCGTAGAGTTGCTTCTGGTGTTGGAGTAGAAAGAATTTTCCCATTATTTTCTCCAATGGTAGATAAAATTGAAATTACTAAAAAATCTCGTGCTCGAAGAAGTAAACTTTACTATGTTCGAACTAAAGCAGTGAAAGATGTTCGCAAGAAAATGCGTTCAGTAACTCTCAGTACTGACGACGAAGAAGTAGTAGAAGAAGCTAAATAATTTATTTGTAAACTATAGTTCTGTTATAATTTAACTATGTTATTGATGGTTGTTTATTTTGCCCAGGTGGAGAAACTGGTAGACTTACTACCTTGAGGTGGTAGCGCCG
>JAYSNU010000094.1:0-2215 GCA_043723545.1 Candidatus Nomurabacteria bacterium
TATTACCATTCCAGGAGTTAATTTTACACCTCTTCCTTTTTCACCAAAGTTTGGGATATATGGGTCTTCATGAATAGCACGGCCTACGCCATGACCTGCCAATACTTCAACTATCCCATACTGCTGACCGTCTTTTTGGGCTCGTACGAAACTTTCTATTGCATAACCTATATCGCCAACTCTTCCACCTGGTGTTATAGCATTAATACCAACCATTAAAGCTTGTTCTGTAATTTTTAAAAGCTTTTTAGAACCACCACTTACCTCTCCCACTGGTACAGTCAAAGCCATATCAGTAAAAAATCCCCCGTGTTTTAATCCTAAATCTATAGAAATAATATCTCCTTCTTTTAAAATTTTATTTTTATTTGGTATACCATGAACAACTTCATCATTCACTGAAGTACAAAGTGATGCTGGGAAGGGTATATGAGCTCCTTCAGGTTTATAATTCAAAAAAGCAGGTTCATCACCATATGCGCGAATTAATTTTTCTGCATAAACATCTAATTCATAAGTTGAAATACCAGGTTTTACCATATCCTTCACCTTATGAAGCACTGTGGCTAAATGCTTGCCACCTTCTCGTAAAATTTCTATTTCTTGTGGTGTTTTAATTATTATCATAATTAATAAATTACAGTCCCATTAAAACTTTCGTCATTTAAATACTTTGCTAAATTATCAATTGGCTTACCATTCATTATGACTACTCGTATTCCCTCTTTCTCTGCCATTTCTGAAGCTATTGGGTCAAATGGAGAATTAAGCCCGGGATTCCATTCTTTCGGTATAAGTGCGCGATAATCTGTCCAAGAAATTTTCTCAATCTTTTTCGCATTAGAATTTATTTTAGGATCAGAATCATATACATAATCAATATTCGATAAGTTTATCACGATCTTTGCATCATTTTTTTCTGCTAAAATCGTAGCACCAAGATCAGTACTACTGCCAGGTTTATCTGCGCCATAAACAAATACAGACTCACAATCTTTAAACAAAACACGAACCAATTCAGAATTAAGATTCAGTGCTTTAATTCCAATCATATCTAAATCAATATTCGACGGATTTGAAAGTTCTTTTGCGACATTTTGATATTTCCTGCAAATTTTCCCACCACCAGTGATAATAAAAAATTTCTTACCTTTTTCTACTTCTTTTAAAATTAAAGACTTAAAAGATTTAAGGAAATCTATATCTATCTCTTCTGGCACGATAAGAGACCCACCAAGTGAAATTATAATTTTATTTTCCATATTAATATCCTAAAACTTTAATAATATCCTTATGCACATTTTCTATGCTTTGTTCACCATTTATAGAGTATATTTCATATCCATCTTTATCATGAAAATAACTCATAGCAGGAATTACATTATTTTGATATTCATTAAATCTTCGAGCTAATCCTTCAAATGTATCATCAGACCTACCACGAAGCATATTCCTTTTAGTTGCTTCTTCTTGAGAAAGTTCAATATAAATAATTTTTATATCTTTTCTCTTATAAAACTTCATCATTGATTCAAAAGCCTGAGACTGCATTATTGTACGGGGATAACCATCAGCAATTAAGTGTTTCTCGCTCGAAAGAGACGAAATCAAAATATTTGAAAAAAGTGTATTGGTTAAAAAATCTGGTTGAAGCTCCCCACGATTTAAAGAATCTTTTACCAATTTACCAGAATAATTGCCACTTTCTACCAATTTCCTATATTCATTACCGGTAGAGGTATGTATACACTCCAATCCATCTTTCTTTTTTAAAAAATCAACGAGAAGCTCAACCTGAGTCCCCTTGCCAGAGCCAACTTGTCCAAAAAATACAAATGTTTCTGATGTCATATAGGTAACAATACAAAATTTAAGTCTATAAATCAAATTATCTTTTATTCAAAAAATATGTTTTAATTATCACTAATATGCAGAAAAAACAAATCATAACCATAAACGGCTTCCCTGGTAGCGGCAAATCCAGCACCGCAGACTTAGTCGCAAAGGAATTAAATTTCAAACATCTTTCTTCTGGAGATTTTATGCGCAACCTAGCATTAAAAAGGAACATATCATTAAATGAACTCAGCACAAAAGCTGAAGATGACCCTGAAATAGACAAAAGTATAGACGACGAAGTTAGAAAAGTTAAAGAAATGGATAAAGTTGTTATTGACTCTCGTTTAGCTTTTCATTGGATACCAGAATCATTCAA
>JAYSNU010000095.1:0-10672 GCA_043723545.1 Candidatus Nomurabacteria bacterium
TTTTTTAATTTTTCAAGTTTTTTAGCTACTATATCTGGTATGTATCTTGTAAAATTCTTTAATGGTGTAAGAGTAATGTTTTTAGAACTCTTTTTTAACAATATATCTAATTGTTCTTTTTCTAGATATTCTTTAATTCCACCCTTAGCACAAGCCATAGCTTCTTTTTTAACTACTTCAATGTCGTCTTTCATTTTTTCAACTAAGGCTGTTTGACCTAATTTTTCGGCTCTTTCTATTTGATTTAGGTATTTTTCTGTAATACCGTTTACAATAATTAGTTCTTTTTTATTTAATTTTGCTTTTTCAAAAAATTCATCAACTGATATTTCTCTTACTTTTGTAATTCTTCTTTTAAAAAACAAAAATCCTTTTACTTCCTTTTTCTCTTCACGAACAGTAGTTGGACTAAACCATAAAAAATTCGCACCTGTTGATAAACTTCCGTTTGTTATTATATTATTTTCCATACTATTTAGATGCCTTCTTAAAAAGCATATTATTTTTGTTAAATTTAGGTAACTTACGATTCTTTGTTACCTTTGGTGTATAAGGGACTGTGTTTTCTATGTTCTTTAGCCATTGTTCATCTGTCATAAATTATATTCCTACATTACAACTTGTGTATAAATCTATTATTTTTGTTTCTATTTTTTTAATTTCATATTGATAACCTTGGTCTTTTAAATATTTACAAAATTCTGTTATTTTTTTTCTAACAATTTCAGTAGATTCTTTTATTACCAATTTTTGTGTGGGATTAATCATATACTATTTATCTCCTCTATTATGTTATTTGCATAACCTAGATGGAGTTTGTTATCTTTAATAATCTTTATAATTCTATCTCGCTCTTCTTGTTTTGCTTTTTTGATAAAGAAAGTATCATAGCCATACTTTATACCGTGGTTTAACCATTGGCTTACTCCCATTGGAAGGTCTTTTGTATCTCGGATTATATCATTTAATCTTCTTCTAACTTCACTCTTAGATTTTGGAACTACTGAACATACATCTCTTATAAATTCTTCTTCATCTGATTGATTATCTGCTAACTTGCTGCTAATTTCGTTAGTATTAGTAGTAACTACGTTATTACATCTATCACATATATCTCCCTGTTCTATATTCTTCATTGTTAGACATTTAGAGCATTGTTTTAAGGTATTTTCTACTATCTCTCCTGTTGTTTTGTTTTTAGCTTTGAGCATATATTTAGCAAAGTGTTATATGTGGTGGAGGAAGTATCCCATTTCCTCCTGTTCCATTTGGATTATAAGATGGATAAGGATTTTTTACTTCTTGATGAACATAGATATGTATTTCTACTATCTGTTTATTTTCTTTCTTTTTTATTATTTTCTTTTTCATATATTTATTCCTCTATTATACGACTATTTTGATAATAATTTAAGTAACTTTTGTATTTTGTCAGAGTTTTTATTCTCAATAATTTTCACTGGAATAACTAAAACTTCTTCTAAATCAAAGAAAGCACTTTTATATATAGGTTTTTTAAAACTAATTATATTTCCCTGTATCCAAGCTTTTTTATATTTTTTAATCATATCTCATTTCCCCTCATTACTCCCTACTCCGACTGAGTTGGGGTTAGTAAATTATAAAATGGTGATGTTTCAAGTGGTTTATTTCCACCTTGTTTACAACCAAAACATCTAACTAACCATTTTCCTTGTATTTTATTTCTTATTTTTTTATGAAGTGTATTTTTAGATTGAAAATCTCCTTTTCCAGCAGGAACATTTTTACCACACCTAAAACATATTCCATTATATCTATTCAAGCTCATATACTTTCTACCCTCATTACTCTGAGGGATTGGTTAAATTACGACTTTGATAATCTATTTTTCTTTTACTAACGACCAATCATAAACTCTCCTATATCCACAAGTGCACCATTCAATACCATCGTTATATCTTTTAATATGTGGAAATAAAAATGTTCCGTGAAAATATCTTTTTATTTTTTGCCAAAATGTTTCTTTCATATATTTATGTGTGATTATGGTTGAGGGTTAGATAATTTTAATTCTTTTTCAAGATTAAAAAATTCTTGTGCCATATTTTCTAACATTTTGTAATTAGCTGGATAAAAACCTAGACCTAAAGCTTTTATCACACTTGGCATTGATTTTTCTAATTCTTTTTTAAGATACGAATATCTTTTAGTTTTTTGTTCTTCATTCATATATCTTTCTTTTTCTTATTCCCCAAAGACTGGTTGGGGGTTCTCTACTTTATCCTCTGGCGACAAGAGGGTGATAATAGTTTCCTTTGTTTTTAATAAACATCTACATTCACATTCTCCATCATTAAAAGCACAAAAATGATTTTCTTTCCAGTCTATTTTTTCTATCTCATCTCTTATTGTTTTCATCACTTCTGGGAGGGAGGAGATGCAGTCTTTGAGAGCTTCTTCATATCCATCCCACACAGCATCTCCATAATTATCTTCACTCTGTATTTTGTTTTTTGGCAAAACCTCTATTATCTTATTTATTAAGTTTGTGTTTGGCATATTATATTGATTTAATTAAATCTTCTTCTGATAATTTCCCAATATCATAACATTCAAGTTTATTATTATATATAAGGGCAAGAGAATGTCCCATATTCGCATTATGGTCTGTAAATATTGATAATCTTTCTGCTTTATCAATATCTCGTAAGACATCTTCAACTGTGTGGTCTGCACCAAGCATCATCATTCCAGTTGGTATAAAATTATGAATAGAATCAAATTTTTGTTCTTTAATCCATTCTTTAAGATTTTCCTTATCGATGGGTAACCAAATATCTTTTCTTCCTTCTGCTTTAACTTTTATTTTTTCCATATTCCTAGCTATAAAGTAGCTAACTGTTTAATTTATAATTCCTGTGCTTTATCTTTTAGTGATTGAGCTTGTTTAATAAGTTCATCTGCCTTGTCTAATAGTTCTTTCTTTTTATCATCATTTCCTTGTGAGACTATTTCATAATCACCTAATACATATTGATTTTTCCAATAAGTAGTTCCAGTTTTATCTGTAATATCTGTAATTTTTCCACTATCATCTCCACCGATAAACCAACCTTTTTTATATTCTAATTTTGCTGAGACCCAAGCATCACCAGAGACCCGAGCATTACCATAGACCTGAGCATTACCAGAGACCCGAGCATCACCATAGACCTGAGCATTACCATAGACCCAAGCATCACCAGAGACCCGAGCATTACCATAGACCCGAGCATCACCAGAGACCTGAGCATCACCATAGACCTGAGCATTACCATAGACCCGAGCATTACCATAGACCCAAGCATTACCATAGACCTGAGATAAGTTTTCTTCTTTTTCAATATAACCTCCCAATTCACCTTTTACTACACTTCCAAAACTTATTTCTGCTTTAATTTGAAACAATGTAATTCCGCACCATACTTTTGTATTTGTTGTTAATGAATATTTTTTCATATTTTATTTTGTTAATTTATAATACTAACCTTATAGATGGACTAAATGTTGTGGGCAAGGATTTGACGAGATAAATCCGTAAGACTTGTATAAAATACCCTTGTGGAGCTTTATTACTCGTATGGTCACCTTACAATGGGCTAGTGATTATGCCATTTAGACGCATACCCTATAGCTGGCGTCACTTGTGTCTTCTATTCCACCACCACAACATTCAATCCACCTATATTTGAGACATACCTACGCCAGTAATAGTTAGTGGGACTTTAGTGTTTAGAAGTTTATCCTCACCTCTCCGTTTCACACTATTCGCTTCCTATTACTAGAGTAGATATGCCTCTTTAATTGTTAAAAATTATTTATTCCCTTATAAACTTCATATTCTTCGTATAGTTTTATTCCTTCATATCGAGAGCCATTTCTTCCATTCTCTCGATCCTTGAATGTAAACTTTCCAAAACGTGTTCCATACACTTTCATCTCTTTTGTGAAAGCGATGTTAGCTTTAAATTTTCGACCATCTTTTTGGCACCATTGTTTGTAACTTTCATAAAGTTCTCTTGCTTCAATTGTTCCATCTTTGATAAATTCCAAACATTCAGCAATAAATCCCTCTACTGACGAATTCTCTTGTCTATATTCATTAAGCATTTGTGTTTGTTCTTCGGTAACAATAAATCCCTGATTTTCTTTAAGTAAAATAGCTCCTTTTAGCATCCAATTCAATATTCCTGAAAGTTCTTGAGCCAGTAGTCCAACACTAGATCGTAATTGAGTATTAGGATTACTACGGAAATTATTTTTAAATTGTATAGCACAAATTCTTCTCTCTGTTGCAGTTGAAGTATCATCAACTCTCGGCATCATATTCACAGCGAAAATAAACTTTGTTTGAGGTCTAAAAGTAAACTGTGGCTTATACTTTATATCAATTGTGACAGACTCTCCAGATACCAATTTCTTTAATTTATTAGATTGATAATAATTTCCATGAACTTCTTCGATAATGTTTAATCTCTTTCCAATTAACCCGTGCATTCCATATTGACCATATAAACTTTCTAAATCTATGTGAGATACGGAGTCATGTCCTATAACTCGAGCGATTGTATCTACAAATGTAGATTTACCATTTCCTCCATCTCCGACTAGAAATAGTGCTTTATCATAGAGCATAGAGGAGGATAAACAATACCCCGAAAACTGTTGAAGTAGTAATTTCTTATTATCTTCTTCAGGCCCTTCCATCCATTTATTGATACAGTCTTCCCATATTGGACATTCTGCATTTGGATCGTATTCAACTGGGTACTGAACTAGCGATACAAAACCAGGAGAATGTGGTTTAAGCTCTTTGGTATATATATTTAATAGTCCATTTCTTATATTAATTATAAATCCTCCGTCATTTGTTAGCTTTATATTTGGAATGATTGATAATAAACAAGCTGTCTTGTCGGCTACACTCTTTTTTGTTCTATATCCCCAGAGTAAGTCATCAAATAAACTATTCAATATAATATCTGATATCTCTTGGTCGTTCATCATTTTATAAACACCATTGTCGTAATTGAAAATTATTCCAATTTCATTTTTACACATATAAGGATAGCGATTTAATATCTCTCTTTCATAATTAGAATAACGTATCTTATCTTTTTCTTTTCTTTCTTTTAGAACTCCATTGAAAGCTTCCTGTATTTTCTTCTGTTCCTCCTCGGACATATTAAAAGCGATTAGTTCATTTTTATATGAGTATGAGTATTTATTACTATAAGCACTATTAATTGTATTAATAATCTCTTGAGAACCACTTCTATCTTTTTCGAGTCCATGCCAGCCAATTTTATTTATATGTGATATCGCTTTTTCTCTCTTCCATCCAGCTTGCTTCATTAAAGTAGCTGTAATAAGAAGTGCGTTGTTTCTTCCAAATAAAGGTGGAATAGTCTCTTCATCTCCACTAATTAACTTTATGAAACTATCTCTTTCTACCATTGGGTAGATAGAATTAACTCTATCAAAGAATTCCTTTCTCTCTGACTCTGCATACTTTTGCAGATTAGTATTATTGACTATTGGACTTTCGTATGTTAAAGATTTTTTAATTTCTGGAAATACTTCTTCTACTTGATCCATAGAATATGTGTTAGCAAGGTTTTTATGTATTCCAGCTATTTTAAATAATGCTTTACTTACTCCACCTTTCCAAGCATCCCCACTTTTTTTCCAATAGTAAGTCCCTGGAACTCGTAAAATACGTGTAATATCTTTTACGGCTGGATCTGATTTTAATGCGAAGACGATAGATTGTTCAATCATCTCCCAGCGAACGACAGCTTTCTCCCACTCGTCTCCGAAACATTCATCTTTATAAATAGGTTCATCTAGTAACCAGAATATATGATACCCATTTTTTGTTTCAGTAATAAATGATGGCTCTAACATTTTTTTTATCTTTTCAATCTCTTCATTATCTTTTCTTCCATCAATATCTACAAAAAAAGCATTGATTATTGTGCATTGTTCTTTTTTATTATCATTTGCATTATCAAAACCATTAACTGTAAAATAGCTTTCATATCCTTTTTCGTTTAGTTCGGGAAGTAGTTTATCAGATGATACTGGTATTCTTCCATTTCCAGTTTGGTCTATATAACGATACTTGTGTCCATTAAAACAATCCAAAAATTTTGTTTTAGGTTTCATATACTAAAATATATTACAGTTATTAGTTCCGACCTTTTACATCTCACGACAAAAAGTCCACCAGCAGATGAACTAGGTATGCAACTACCTATTACTTGGCTACTGGTGGACTTTTTATTACGAGATGTATCAAATTGTTGCATAATTTTGTTCATAGATTATTATATTTTTAATAAAACCCCCTAGGATTAGTATTAGTGAGAGTAAAGATAATAGTATTCTTGGGGATTACATCAGAAATTAATCCAAAATATCCTCTTCATACTATTATCTTTACTCTCACTAATAAAATCTTTTTTAACTAAAAAGCGTCTTCTTCATCTGTTGTCTTCATCGCATTGACAAGATCATCAAACCCAGATGATACCTCTACTTTTCCAGCGAACTCTGGTGCTACATTTTCTTGTGTAGCAACTCCTTCAAGATGTGGAACGATCTTTTCATTAACCATATTCTCAAGGAATATTAGTCTTTCTGTATCATCCCATACCATTTGTCCCTTTATTTGAACCTGAATCATTTGTGGTAAACCATTTGGTACATCTTTGGTATAAGCGTGTTTAATGGCTACTCCATTCTGATTGATAAACAATGATGATTTATTCTTGCCGTCTTCTCCAACCTTTACACTTGGACTAACTGTCATCTCTTTATTCAAATCTACGTTTGGTAACATTTTTAGAAATGCTGTTGCAAAACTATTTGAGTAAGATAATTGTAAATGATAAACTTCTTTGTTATCTCTAAAACTAAATACCCAGTTTTTACCATAAGCACCTCCTTCTTGAGTTTTAATTCCTACCAACTTCCCTGTAAACTTATCATAATATTTTTCCCAAACTGTGTTCCCTATTTTATTAACTCTCTCTTTTGCTCCAGGAGTATTTTTATCAACCTTTTGGCAAAGTTTGCCTTCTATAATTGAAATAAAATTACCTGATGTCCTATTTTCAAGTCCCATAATAATTTAGTGGACTACCACTATTTTTTTGATAATAAATCGGTTAATCCCGATAAGATTTTCGTGCTACTGACTAGGTTGCATTTAATCTATGTATATTATATCCCTATCACCGACACAATGCAATACTAATCTATAATTAAAAGAGTGGATAACTATACCATTTTTATCTGGATAGTAGCACTCTATTTCACAGCTAAAGGCACGATATCCTGCTTCAACTCTGCTATCGTCTTTGGCATACTTTCTATTTAGGCCTTCATCGTTATCTTCATTATCTTCTTCATAACAATTATTACAATATCCATCGCTTCCATAGTCATCACTTCGTAATTGATTGTTACAACCCTCACATCTAAAACAGTCTAGTCTTCTGTAACACCTTTCACACAACGAAGTCCCGTCTTCCATAGGCGTTAAATCGTTGTTATAAAAATCCCCGTTACAATTATCGCAACTTGCTACCATCTCGTCAAAACAATCTTGGCAAAATATCTCATCTTCAAAAACAATCTTTTCTACTTCCGTTATTTCACATTTGCAATTATTACAAATAAAACTTTCAACCTCAACCTTTTCTTCGGTCAAAGTCTCTTTGTTTTCTTCCATATTCTTTTTTCAACGAACTATACAAGACAAAGCGTTATAGCTTTGATAGTCATAGGCAAGTATCGTTATAATAAAATAATACTTGCTTTATTTGTAACACAACCTTTTACTACTGCTACTTTTCTGGTTCTGTTACATAAAAGCCCGCACTAATTGGTCTATCTCTGGTTCCTTTGTAGGTTTTCTGCCCGCGTTATCGCTTCCAGGTTTCCTATTCCATCGTCGTATCTGTCCCCGTTCTTGTGTATCACTACGTAATTTTTTGGTATTTCACCGTTTACTTGTTGCCACTTCCAACGTGCCAACGGCATACGCTTCTTTGTCGCATAGGCTATGTAGTAGCCGTCCCTCTTGGTCTTCTGTATCCCACCCTTCCAACTAGCGTGCCTTTCTAGCGTGTTTACCGTTGTGAAACTGGTCTTGTTTGGCTTGTTACCTTTGGCGTATTGATTGCCTAACAACCTTTCACGAGTGAAGCGTGTATCTTTGCCCGCTTGTCCGTCTATAAATTGCCCTTTATTGTCCCGCATATTGTTATAGTTTTAAAATAAAATCGGTTAGTAATGTTATGCCAATACAGACAAGAAAAGCCACCACCGCCAGCAATACGCCAGCGTTGAGACCTCTTGTGTAGGCATTTTGTGTATGTTCCTGCATCTGTTTACTATTTTTTAATTGCATATTTTTTTAATTTTTTGTTATCTTGTAATATTTTTTTTATCTCTTGGCGTTGTCGTGGCGTGATTGCTTTGTATATCATTTGAAGCGTTTGCGGTCTTTGTAATGTTTGCATATATTATTTCCTATTTATTTTCAAAAACTCTTCTTTGGTTATGTCTTCTTCGTCATCGTTGGTATAGTTAAAAAATCCAACGTCATGGTTAAATGCAGAGTATATTGTCGTCCCTGTGTCTTCTATATACGCATATACATTTCCAGATTGATTGTTAAAGGATATCTCTGTAACGTCATATTTTATACTGTTATCACTTAAAAAATCTATCACCTTGGATAGGCTTCCCATATCGCTAAAACCTAGCTTGTTAGTATCGATATTAATATTGCTTACTGTTTCTTTTTGCATAATGTTGGTATAAAAATTATTTTATTTTTTTTATACATTGATTATTATTTATAATTTTGTGACGATTAGTCACTCTTGATATTATATACCTTGTGCCGACACAATGCAAGGACAATATGCAAATATAAAAGTGTGGATAACTTTTTGTGTTTTTGGTTTTATAATATGTCTTGACAATAGGTTGAAGTTGTGGCATTGTCGGTATTTGGAAGGGGATTGTGCGAGGTTTGTTTTTTGTGTGTTTGGGTTTTGGTTTGCCCACTCACCCACTCACCCACTCACCCACTCACCCAGAAGCCCGAAAAAAATCCCCGCCCGTCCTCATTTAGATGTATATGTAATCATATACATACATTTATGTATTTTGTATTTGTCCTCATTTAGATGTATATGTAATCATATACATACATTTATGTATTTTGTATTTGTATTTTTATATTTATTTATATGTATATATTTATAATTGTATTTATATAATGGTGATACCGTTGAGGGGGTGACCCCTTACACATAGGGGTAGATTAAAGTGTAGAAAGGAGTTCCTACCCAATTCCCCCGTATATAATTTTTTAAATATTACGTTCCAAAACCATATATAAAACCTACTTATTTTCAGATATTTAAAAACCCTTTTTAATTTTTAATTTATCCAACCAATATTAAAACTTCCAGTATTAATTTTTAATTTAGAAAATCCAAATTAAAAGTTGATGGGGTAAAAAAATATATACCCCCCTCTTTTTTATCAAAAAGGATCCCTTTTTATGATATTGACAATTTCTCAAAAAATGTTCAGCGTTTTGTGTTGTAATACTTATGCCCAAATTATGAGCCTTATAGAATAAGGTTATTTGACAAAAAATTTTGGGCATTTCATAATCATTATGCCCAACATTTTATCCTTATTCTATAAGGGTGGTTGACACAGAGGCTTGGGCATGACTTAATCTTATGCCCAAATTTAAACCCTTATGGAATATAGCGACTTGACAAAAAGTGGGCATAAGATGCCATTTTCATCAACCTTCTCTCTATAAAAAAATAGAAAATAAAGTAGCAAACTCTTTGAAATCTTATGCCCAAACGCCCAAATGCTATTCCACGTTGGTATATATAGCTGAAAAGGTGGGCATAAGCATTATACTTATGCCCAAAAATTCTGTCAATAGATTTTCCAATTCCAGCTATATATATTAACATATCCTAAAAAAAACACCCCAAAAAAATATTCTGATACCGATAAAAACTTGCTTTTTTTATCAAAAAAATGCTATAATTTATGCTATGGTACAGCTAAAAAAGGGCGAAACTACGAGTAAAATGATGGAATATGCCATCAATAAGTGGGGTACAACGGGTCGAAACAAGAAACAAATCGCCATGGACGTGGGGTATAAGGAACTTACCGCACAAAAACACACGGAGATGATAGAGATAAGAAAGGGGTATAAAAATGCAGTTGAGATTATTGTAAACAGGTCGAATACTCTGGCAATTGATATACTCAAGGAGTTCCAAGAAAGAGGATTTAAAAACTTCTCTAACAAGGATCTTACTAATGCACTAATCGCTATTGGGACTGCTTGGGAGAGATTCAATGCTCCAAAGAACCATCACGTTGACCATGGACTTGATTACGATAATGGTAAAAATCCGTTAAGAACGGTGATACTTCAGACTGTTAATAATCAGAATATTGGAAAAAGTGTGGAGGTTGTTATAGAAGAGGTAAAGGAGGTAAAGGAGGTAAAGGAGGTAAAGGAGGTAAAGGAGGTAAAGGAGGTAAAGGAGGTAAAGGAGGTAAAGGAGGTAAAGGAGGTAAAGATCGG